>CAXIAD010000013.1:0-42917 GCA_964021645.1 uncultured Cognatishimia sp.
GGTTCCCTGCTGAATCAGGCAGGTCTTTTCCGCCGTGCCATGGGGGATTATATTGGCGGTTTGGCACTGGCGGAGGCGAGGTTTGAGGTTACCACATCGCTGTATCAGGAGGCAGATCGCGGTTATCAGGTCGGGTTACATAATCTTGGCACAGCACGGATACGTGCCGGGGATCTGACGGGAGCAGAGGAGGCGCTGCGCCGCGCCGTTACACTGTGTGAGGTGCATTTTTCTGGAACCGATGATTTGGCGGTCAGCTATAACATGCTTGGATATGTGTTGGATGAACAGGCGCGGGCAGGGGCGATGGAACATCTGGCCGAGGCGATTAAATATTACCAACGCGCCCTGCATCTGCGGCGGCAGCTATTTGATCGACAAAGTGAGCCTGTGGCGAGTTCCCTAAACAATCTGGCAGCGGCGCGTGATCTGCAAGGGCGCGGGGCTGCTGCGGCGCGGTTGTATGCCGCCTCTCTTCGTATTCGTGAGGCTGTTTTGCCTGCAGGGGATGCGCGGTTGGCCTATGGATATATGAATACGGGCGCGCTGTGGCTAAAGGCCGGGCGCGCGGATAAGGCGGAGGATTTATTGAAACAGGCGCTGCATATTTGGCAAGAGGCCTATCACGATGTGCCGCTGCATCCAGATCGGTGTGATGCGGCGGATTGGTTGATCGCATGCCTATTGGTGCGTGCGGCTGCGGGGGAAAACCGGGGGCACCGCGAGATGCAGGCGCGGCAATTGGCGGATCAGTATGGCGTTGACTTGGATGAACGCGTAGCAATAGCCGCGCAAATTCCCTATGATCCCAAGGCGCAGTGATCTGCCGTCTTAGCCCGTTTGCCGCCCCCCTTGACGCAGGCCAAGGCGCGCGGTCTGGCGGATGGCGCGGGTTAGCGGCGTAAGCGCCGTGCGCAACAACCGGCTGCTTTGCCAATAAAGCGGTGTGTCAAACGGCGCATCTGGCATGATTTCCACCAGCCGCCCTGCGTTGATATGCGCGCGCACCAATGGTTCGGGGTTCATGCCCCATCCCAGCCCGCGCAGGCTGGCCTCCACAAACCCTTGGGAGCTGGGCAATCCGTGGCTGGGCGGGGTGGCCGCCGTGGTCGTTGTGGTCGCCGTGCCGACATAGCGTTTGATCCAGTGTTTTTGCAGCTCGTCCTTTTGGTCAAACCGCAGCATCGGCGCGCGGGCGATTGTGGCTGGCGTCACCCCCTCGGCGAAATGGCGCGCCATATAGGCGGGGCTGGCGGTGGCGAGATAGCGCAGACTGCCAAGCGCGTGGCTGTCGCAGCCGGTGATCGGGGTGGCATGGGCGGTGACGGCCCCCGCGACCTCGCCGCGTTTGAGCCAGTCGGCGGAGAAATCTTGGTCGTCAATTGTCAGGTCAAACAGGTGATCGGGGAGTTGTTGCAAGGCATCCAGAAACCACGTCGCAAGGCTGTCGGCGTTCACAGCCAGTCTGAGGCGGGATTGGGGCAGGGGCGCAAGGGCTGCGATGTCAGCATGCAGGGTCTGTTCCAGCAGGCCAACGTGATCCGCATGGGCCGCCAAACGTCGCCCGGCATCGGTGCCCGTACAGGGATTGGTGCGGTGCACAAGCAGGGTGCCCACGCGCTCCTCCAGCGCCTTAAGCCGTTGTGAGATGGCGGATTGGGTCAGGCTAAGGTCGGAGGCAGCGCCCTCAAAGCTGCCGCAGCGCAGGATGGCGGCAAGTGTGGCGAGGTGGGTGTAATCAAGTTGCATTAGCAAATCTTATGTTGTGAGTATTTTGTTAATTTGTGTAATGAATGCACGCCCGTTAGGCAAGCGTTGGGTCACATAGGGCGATTTGATATGATTGATACGATGCTGGCGGGGTTTGCGCTTGGGTTTTCCTTGATATTGGCGATTGGGGCGCAGAATGCCTTTGTGTTGCGCCAAGGGTTAAAGGGCGAGTACGTGTTTGCGTTGTCGTTGACATGCGCGGTGTCGGATGCAGTTTTGATCGCGGCGGGGGTGGCTGGATTTGGGGCATTGGTGATTGCCGCGCCGTGGCTGGTGGTCGCGGCAAAATGGGGCGGGGCGGCATTTTTACTGGTCTATGGCGCGATGAATTTTCGAGCGGCATGGCAGGGTGGGGCCGCGATGGAGGTCGAAGGCAAAGGCGTGGGCAGTATCGGCAAAGCAGTGACGACTTGCCTGTTGCTGACCTGGGCCAATCCGCATGTCTATCTGGATACGGTTGTATTGCTTGGGGGGATTTCGGCGCAATATGATCCGAGTTGGGCGTTTGGAGCAGGAGCAGTAGTCTCAAGTTTCGTCTTTTTCTTTGGGCTGGGATATGGCGCGCAATTGTTGCGCCCTTTATTTACCTCGCCTCGGGCATGGCAGGTGCTGGATGTATTGGTGGGGGTCACAATGTGGGTGATCGCGCTGAAACTACTGACGATGTAATGCGTTGAAATCTCGCTGCTTTGGCTGGCAAAGCGCCCACCCACCCACCCCGCTTTGCCAGCCAAAGCTGACATTTCTTTGATGGGGCAGCCCCATTCTTCTCTTGGGCAAAAATATCCCGGGGGGAGCGCACATTGTTTACAATGTGCGCTGGGGGCAGAGCCCCAACGTCATTCGCAAATATCCGTAACACTGCAGTTTTCCCCCTCGACATTCCCCTACCCACTGCGGCTAATGCAGCCATGACCGCCAACGCCTCCCCACAAACCCCAGTTAGCCCCGTCATGGGCGTCTTCTGGATGTTGCTCACCGGCGTCTGCTTTGTCGCCGTCACGGCATTTGTTAAGATGCTGGGACAGCGTATCCCCGCTGCCGAGGCAGCATTTTTGCGGTATGCATTGGGGGCCGTATTTCTGATCCCGATGATCCGCCCGATCCTGCGCGCACGCCTTAGTCGCCGCCAACTGACTCTATTTGGCACCCGCGGTGTCGCGCACACATTGGGCGTCACCCTGTGGTTTTATGCCATGACCCGCATTCCCATCGCAGAGGTCACGGCGATGAATTACCTCTCCCCGATTTACGTCACCATCGGGGCCGCCTTGTTTCTGGGTGAAAAACTAGCAGCACGGCGCATCTTTGCGGTTGCCGTTGCCTTGATTGGCGCCTTGATCATCCTACGCCCCGGTTTTCGCGAGGTGAACAGCGGCCATATCGCCATGCTGGGCACCGCCGTTCTGTTCGCCGTCGGATATCTCATCGCCAAAGCCATGTCAGATGAGGTCGCCCCAAGCGTTGTTGTCGGTATGCTCTCGATCACGGTGATGATCGGGCTGGCCCCACTTGCCTATGCTGTCTGGGTGCCGCCTACATTGTGGGAGGTGATGATCCTGTTTGGCGTCGCGGCCCTTGCCACCATGGGGCATTATACCATGACGCTGGCCTTTGCCGCAGCGCCCATCACCGTCACCCAACCGGTTAGTTTTTTGCAACTGGTCTGGGCCATGCTACTGGGCTGGTTTGCCTTTGGCGAAGCTGTCGATATCTGGGTCATGACAGGCGGTCTGATCATCATCGCTGCGATCAGTTTCATCACATGGCGCGAGGCGGTGCTAAAGCGCCAGCCTGTCACCCCCTTGGTCAACGCGACCAAAGGCTAAACGCGCCACAAATTTTTATTGACTCACCAATCAATAAAAACCTACCCTCGCATAAAATGGCATCACCCGATGTCATCAGGGGGGTCATATGCCAAAAGTCGGAATGGAACCTGCACGCCGCGCGGCCCTTGTGGCGGCGGCAATTGATGAAATAGGCGAGGCGCGCTCACTAGATGTGACCGTGGCCCAAATCGCCCGGCGCGCAGGCATGAGCAGCGGCTTGGCGCATCACTACTTTGGCGGCAAAGAGCAAATGCTGATCGCTGCAATGCGCCACATTCTTGCAGGCTTTGGTCAAAGCGTGCGCCAAGGGCTGGCACAGGTCGAGGCGCAATCCGGCCCCCAATCTGGCCCTCAATCCGGGCCGCGCGCGCGCCTATGTGCCATTATTGCGGCGAATTTTGAGGATCACGTGTTTGATCGCCATAAAACCAGCGCATGGCTTAGCTTTTACGCGCTGGCGCAATCCACACCCGAGGCCGCGCGCCTGATGCGCCTGTATCAACGTCGCTTGCATAGCAACCTCATGCACGAGTTGCGCCAACTGTGCGACGCCCCAACAGATACGGCCCGCACGCTCGCCGCGTTAATTGACGGCGTGTATCTGCGCGCAGCCGTGGCCGGAACCGGACCCGACCCGGCGGCTGCCCACCGCGTACAATCCACTGCGATGCTCCTGATTAAGGGAAGCGCCGTGACCCCTGACCGAGTTGAGACAAACGACTAACACAGGCTTAGCCTGAACCGCTTTGGAGAGAGTAAATGAGCCATCCTAACATCCTGATTTTTATGGTCGACCAGCTTAATGGCACGCTCTTTCCTGATGGGCCAGCCGATTGGCTGCACGCGCCAAATCTGAAAAAACTGGCGGCACGCTCTACCCGGTTTCAAAATGCCTATACCGCCAGCCCGCTATGTGCGCCGGGGCGGGCCAGCTTTATGTCGGGGCAATTGCCCAGTGCCACGCGGGTCTATGATAATGCAGCGGAATTTGCCTCGTCCATCCCGACCTATGCGCATCATTTACGGCGCGCGGGCTATCAAACCTGCCTATCGGGCAAGATGCATTTTGTCGGGCCAGATCAGTTGCACGGCTTTGAAGAACGCCTGACCACCGATATCTATCCGCCTGATTTCGGCTGGACGCCGGATTACCGCAAACCGGGGGAGCGGATTGATTGGTGGTATCACAACATGGGCTCTGTCACCGGATCGGGCGTGGCCGAGATCAGCAATCAGATGGAATATGACGATGAGGTGGCCTATCATGCGACGCGCAAGGTTTATGATCTGGCGCGGGGCAATGATGCGCGACCTTGGTGTCTGACGGTCAGTTTCACCCACCCGCATGATCCCTATGTGGCGCGCAAGAAATATTGGGATCTGTATGAGGATTGCGAACATCTGCTGCCCACGGTCGGCGATCTTGGCTATGAGGCGCAGGATGCCCATTCGCAACGGATCTTTGACGCTAATGACTGGCGCAAATTTGATATTTCGCAGGAGGATATCAAACGCTCTCGTCGGGCGTATTTCGCCAATATCAGCTATCTGGATGATAAAATCGGCGAGGTGATGGAAGCGCTTGAGGCGACGCGCCAAGAGGCGATCATCCTGTTTGTGTCCGATCATGGCGATATGCTGGGCGAGCGCGGGCTGTGGTTCAAGATGTCGTTTTATGACGGTGCCGCGCGTGTGCCCCTGATGGTGGCCGCCCCTGATATGGAGCCGGGTCTGGTGACAACACCCGTTAGCAACATCGACGTCTGCCCGACGCTATGTGATTTGGCCGGGGTCAGCATGGAGGAGGTGATGCCCTGGACCAGCGGGGAATCCTTGGTGCATCTGGGGCAGGGGGGCGAACGCACCAGCCCTGTGGCGATGGAATATGCCGCAGAGGCGTCTTATGCGCCGATGGTCAGCCTGCGCTATGGCAAGTGGAAATTCAACATGTGCAGCCTTGACCCTGATCAACTGTATGATCTGGAGGCGGATCCGCATGAGCTGCGCAATTTAGCCGAAGAGCCCGCGCATCAGGGCACACGCGATAGTTTGCGCGCCAAGGCAAATGCGCGTTGGGATTTGGCGCGGTTTGATGACGATGTACGCGAAAGTCAGGCGCGGCGTTGGGTGGTTTATGAGGCATTGCGGCAGGGGGGGTATTTCCCGTGGGATTATCAACCCCTGCAACAGGCCAGCGAACGCTATATGCGCAACCACATGGATCTGAATATACTGGAAGACAGTCAGCGGTTTCCTAGAGGGGAATAGGGCATGGATTACCAGGTTTTAGGGCGCGCGACCTCGTCAAATGTACAGGCGCTGCTTTGGGGCATGGAGGAGATGGGGCTGCCTTATGAGCGGTTGGATTATGGAGAAAACCATGGCGGGTTGGACAGCGATGATTTCCGCGCGCTGAACCCGCATGGTAAAATCCCAGTGCTGAAATTTGGCGGGACGGCCCTGTTTGACTCCGCGGCCATTCTGCGATTTTTGGCGGGGCAACATGGCAGCGCTGCGTTCTGGCCAGATGATCCTGTGGCGCGGGCGCATGTGGATATGTGGGCGGAATGGGCCAAACATGAGGTTGCCGAGGGGTTCACCGGGCCGGTTTTTTGGCGCGTGGTGCGCACGCCTTTGGTGCGCCATGATGTGGAGGCTATTGGGGCAGCAGTGGACAATCTGGAGCGCGAGCTGGCCTTGGCAGAAGAGCAGTTGACGCGGCATGAGTATCTATGTGGTGAGGCGTTCACACTTGCGGATGTGCAGTTGGGGCATGTTTTGTACCGGTATTTTGATATTGATATTTCCCGGCGCGAGATGCCTGCGTTGCATGGCTATTATAACCGGTTAACCACGCGGCCCGCCTATCAAAAGGTGGTGATGGTTTCCTATGAGGCGTTGCGCAACACGGTTTGATTTGGCGTGATCCCGCGGAGCGCCTGCGGCGCGCTGTTCTATTTGCTCTGCTCTGGGGCTTGAGTGCGCGTGATGATCTGATGCTGTGGAAGCCGCAGTGTTGAAACAGCCCGTCTCAAGTCAGTCTGGCAGGGGGCTGTCTAGCAGTAAACGCGCCACGCGGCGTGCCTCAAAACGGGTGTGTTCCGGATTGAGGGGTTTGGCAGCTTGTGCGGCCTCAAGCCAGACGCCATCCATATAGCTTTGCAATGCTTCGCGCACGGTTTCGCGGCGCCGTTCAGGTAAAAGCTTGCGTAGCTCTGCGCGCACGTGGCTTTGGACACGGTTGCGGTTGATCCGATGCAGCCTGGAAAGAGAGGTGGCATAGGGCGCATTGGCCCAAAACTGCATCCAGATGCTGCATTGCTCAACGGTAAAGAGCGCATCATCGAAATTCGCATCCATGACGGCCATGAGACGATCATGGGGCGTTTGAGCTGTGGCGTAGCGTTTTAGCATGGCGGCCTTGAGCAGGTTCAGCAACCGGCGCATCGTGGCCTCCATCAGTTTTTCCTTGGAGCCGAAATAATAGTTGATGCTGGCCGCGGATGCACCAGCCTGATGGGCAATTTCTGCCATTGTGACAACAGCATAGCCACGCTGGTGCACAGCGGTGATGGTGGCATCTATCAATTCTTCGTTGCGAATATCGCGAATGCGTCTGCGGTTCATTTGTGCAGTTTCGCGAGTGTGTGGGCAAGTTGCAATGCGCTGGGTGGAAAAATTAACTTGTATGAGCATACAAGTTTTTGTTTTGATAATTAAGAAAACCTTGTTAGGGCTACTCCCCAACACTGGGCAGGGTGCAATTCTACAGTGAAAGCAGTGACTGGGAGGGACGCATGACGACAGTTATATCTTTTAGAGTTTTGGTCGCCCCGGGGCAGGATGTGGGGCTGAGCATGTTTCCGCTGGCGTTTGATTCTCCGGTATATGCGGACACCGCGAGCGAGCCTGCCTACGGGTTCACCCATCCGCCTGCGCTGGAATTCGGGTGATTGGGAACTTTGAGGCGGGCAGTTGTTTTATCAACTCATATAATGATGCCCCGGTTGAAGCTCCCTTTGGCGGTGTCAAAGCATCGGGTGTGGAACGTGAAAACAGCAGAAAAGCCATCGCGCATTATAGCCAAATGAATCGGTGTTTGTGCGCATGGGAGATGTCGAAGCAGCAATCTAAGCCCGTGGGGTTTTAATCGCTCTTTTGAGCGCCGCCCACCCACCCACCCCGTCGCTCAAAAGAGCGATTAAGGGTGGATGGCGGCATGAGGCGGTAGGTTAGGTGGTTGGGGATAGCCCAACAATGGAGGACAGGATGAAGGCGGATTATGTGATTGTGGGGGCAGGGTCGGCAGGATGCGCCATTGCCTATCGGTTGTCAGAAGCTGGCAAGAGTGTGTTGCTGATTGAGCACGGCGGCACCGATATGGGGCCGTTAATCCAGATGCCTGCTGCCCTGAGTTATCCCATGAATATGAGCCACTATGACTGGGGCTATAAATCCCAGCCCGAGCCGCATTTGGACGGCCGTGAATTGGTTTGCCCCCGTGGCAAAGTTGTTGGCGGATCAAGTTCGATTAACGGCATGGTCTATGTGCGCGGTCATGCGGGTGATTACAATTTTTGGTCCGAAAGTGGCGCACAGGGCTGGAGCTATGCCGAGGTGCTGCCCTATTTCAAACGCATGGAGAGCTGGCATGAAAGTGGCCAAGGCGGCGACGCCGATTGGCGTGGCACTGACGGCCCCTTGCACATCACGCGCGGCCCCCGCGACAATCCTTTGCACGCGGCCTTTGTTCAGGCGGGCAGCGAGGCAGGGTATCAGGTCACGGATGATTACAACGGTGAGCAGCAAGAGGGTTTTGGCCCGATGGAGCAAACCGTCTGGAAAGGGCGGCGTTGGTCGGCGGCGAATGCCTATCTGAAGCCTGCGTTGAAGCGGGAAAACTGTGAGATGATCCGCGCCCTTGCGCGCAAAGTGGTGATTGAGAATGGCCGCGCCGTTGGAGTTGAGGTTGAGCGTGGCGGCAAGATCGAGGTGATCCATGCGGGCGAGGAAGTGATCCTGTCCTCCTCCTCGTTGAACTCGCCCAAATTGCTGATGTTGTCTGGCATTGGCCCCGCTGCCCATCTGGCAGAGCACGGCATTGAAGTCATCGCAGATCGCCCCGGTGTGGGCCAAAACCTGCAAGATCACCTAGAGCTGTATCTGCAAATGGCGGCAAGTCAGCCGATCACCTTGTTCAAACATTGGAACCTGCTGGGCAAGGCCATGATCGGGGCACAGTGGTTGTTTACCAAAACCGGGCTTGGCGCCTCTAACCAGTTTGAATCTGCTGCCTTTATCCGCTCAAAGGCGGGTGTGGATTACCCTGATATTCAGTATCATTTTCTACCCATTGCCGTGCGCTATGATGGTCAGGCCGCTGCCGAAGGTCACGGGTTTCAGGCCCATGTCGGCCCCATGCGCTCCCCCTCTCGCGGGACGGTGACGTTGAATTCAGCCGATCCAAATGACGCGCCAAACATCCTGTTCAACTATATGTCGACAGAACAAGACTGGGTTGATTTTCGCAATTGCATCCGCCTCACACGCGAGATTTTTGGACAGGATGCATTCAAACCCTTTGTGAAATCCGAAATCCAGCCCGGTGCCGATCTGCAAACCGATGAGGAGCTTGATGGCTTTATTCGTGAACACGTCGAAAGCGCCTATCACCCTTGCGGCACATGTCGCATGGGGGCAGCCGATGATCCAACCAGCGTGGTTGATCCAGAATGCCGCGTGATTGGCGTTGAGGGGTTGCGCGTCGCTGACAGCTCAATCTTTCCACGCATCACCAATGGCAACCTCAATGGCCCCTCAATTATGACCGGCGAAAAGGCAGCGGATCACATTTTGGGACGGGGCATGCTGGCCGCCTCCAACGCACAACCTTGGTTTCATCCAGATTGGGAAACAGCGCAAAGATAAGTGCTCACCCAACACTCGCGCGTCTGCTCAATTTCCTCCCTGTCCGGGTCAGGTTGGGCAGGCGCGCCTTTTACACCGCCATCACCAAGGCCGCGCATGCCTGTCGATAAACCGCCATATCTGCGGCAATACATCAGAATGCCACAGGCTGACGTGATCCGCGCCCTTGATAGTGATTAGCCGTTTCTGCCTTGCCGGGGCGGCGGCCAAAATCGCCTGTCCCATTGCGATGGGGATCAATCTGTCCGCCGTGCCGTGCAGGATCAGCAAGGGCATATCCAGTGCAGCTTTGGCCTGAGCAATTGATGCCCACTGATTTGACAACTTATCCGCATAGGGTGCCAAGGTGGCATAATGAACATCCGCCAAATCCGCCAATGACGTGAACGGTGCCTCCAGTATGACCGCAGCAGGCTTGTCTCCTCGATCCGCCAAATCCAACCGTCCCATCAAATGAATGGCGACCGCCGTGCCCAGACTTTCGCCATAGACCACTAGCGGTGCGTCACTTTGGGCCTTGGCGAAATCATAGACCGCCAAGGCGTCCCGCTCCAACGCGGCCTGAACTGGCGAGCCACTGCTGCCAGAGCTACCGCGATAGGCCGGAGCCACAATCCCGTACCCTTGCCGCAGAAAGTGGCGAAATCGCCCCGCGCGTGCTGCCAAATTTCCGGCGTTGCCATGAAAATACAAAATCACCGGCTTGCCCGGTTGCGCAGGTGCGACCCAGATCACCAATGTCTCATCATTGGCCTCCAATAAGATTTCCTGCACGCCGTCCAATCCGGCATCAACAGGGGCAACGCGCGTTGCATCAAACGGGTAAATCAACCAGCGCTCGGCATAGCTGCCCAACATTATGGTGCCAAAACCAACCATGGTTAGAACGGCGATCAGTCGTATGATCAAACGTGCCATCGGTGTTCCCTTTCGCAGCCCATGATGTCGCATGATGCGCCTTGCAGAGGTCAATGAAAACCCCGCAAAACCGTGCAGGAATTTTGTACAAAACTGGGGGGTGTTTTGTACGTTTTGTACAAAACTTCACGCTCAACGCCGCGTGCAAAAATGACACGCCCTAACTTTGCAAATAAGTGTTAATGGCCTGCAAACCTAACCAACCTCATAGGGCAGAACCCCGCGTTCATTCTCATTGATGGAAAGACGTCGTTCCAATGGGGGCACAGAGCGTTGATGGCAATTCGTGCGTTCACAAATCCGGCAAGAAATGCCGATCGGCTCAAATGAGGCAGCGTTGCTGACATCCATTGTGTCTGCGTAAATCAGATGATCGGCATGCTTGATTTCACAGCCCAAGGCGATGGCATAGCGCCGCACAGGTGCCCCATAATGCCCTCCCGATTTGGAGACATCGCGCGCCAGACTGATATAGCGTACCCCGTCAGGCGTTTCGGCCAATTGGCGCAAAAAACGACCCGGAGTTTCAAAGGCACGATGCACATTCCAGAGCGGGCATGCCCCGCCGAATCGCGCAAATTGCAACCGTGTGGCAGAGTGGCGTTTGGTGATTGTACCGGCCTGATCTACACGCACGAAAAAGAACGGTAACCCCTTGGCACCGGGGCGCTGCATGGTTGAGAGCCGATGTGCGATTTGTTCAATGGATGCACCAAAGCGATTGGCGAGAATTTCCAAATCATGTCGGGTGTCTTGGGCGGCGCGCAAAAACACGCCATAGGGCATAAGAGCGGCACCAGCGAAATAATTTGCCAGTCCAATTTTTCCGATATTACGTGAGGCCTCGGATTGGAAGCGCGCAGAATCCAGTGTGGCCTCCAACAGAGAATTTCGTTGAATCAAAGCAACTTGCAGCAACAACTGAAAGCTTTGCGTTTGCGGTGCGGCTCGGCTCGAAAGCGACAGTACTTTGGCCTCGGGATCATAAAGACGCAGAGGCGCGATATCGGCGAAATTGACGGTGATGCCCGTCTCTTTTAGGGCGCGAATGGCTGCTAAACGAATGCCGCCCTGGCCGTGTGCTAGGCTGGAAAACTGTTCGGCTGCTTGGTCGACTGAATCGATGTAATTGTCACAATAGTGAAAGAAGTCGCGCACCTCATCCCAGGGGCTAGCTCGCAGTTGAACGTCCTGACGCCCCAATGCTTCGTCCAAGGAAGCGAGCCGTTCGTGGGTTTGCCGATAGGCGCGGTGCAGCTCCAGAAAAGCGCGGGCGAGGCCCGGAGCATTTGAGGCTGCCAACCGCAGATCAGCAAGCGGGGCGTTGGCCTCGGCAAGCACGGGATCGGCTAGGGCTTCGCGCATGTCACTGACGAGACGCTCGCTATCGCCTGTCGACAATTCGGTGACATCTAAACCGAACTCTTGCGCCAGAGCTAGAACAACTGTCGTGGACACCGGACGGTTGTTGTTTTCCATCTGGTTGAGATAGGGGAGCGAGACGCCAAGCTTGCGCGCAAAGTCCTTTTGGGTGAGGCTTAGACGCTGGCGAATATCACGCAGCTTTGCCCCGGCATAGAGTTTTTGAACGGCCATAATCTGTACTTTGCATATTTGCGGATAAGCTACCTTAGCTTTGCAAATCTTATTTGGCTAGTAAGCGCTCACGATGGATCACCCACCATATGGCAGCGATGGCTGCTATCGAAGTGATGAACATCAACCATATCAATGGGTTGGCACCGCTTCCCGGCACAAGTAGCGCCCCGGCTAATGCCGAAAGACCCGCTCCGCCGCCCAGCATTATGGCCCCTGACAGGCCTGCCGCAGTGCCCGCAAGATGTGGACGTACAGAAAGCGCCCCGGCGGTTGCATTAGGAATGGTCAACCCATTGCCTAGGCCAACTAAGGTCATGAAACCAAAGAATATTTCTGGTGTTCCAGTATGTACCAGAAAGATTGAAAGCGACAATAAAATGCCAATTGTACAGGTAATGCAGCCTGCTAGGACCATTTTATTCACCCCATAGCGGGAGGAATACCGGCCAGAAATAAAGTTCCCAATGAAATACCCCAAAGCAGGCGCCCCAAAGTAAACTCCCATCTTCGCCGGTGACATATCAAACAC
Organism: uncultured Cognatishimia sp.; assembly: GCA_964021645.1. Classification (GTDB taxonomy): domain Bacteria; phylum Pseudomonadota; class Alphaproteobacteria; order Rhodobacterales; family Rhodobacteraceae; genus CANLDA01. The sequence continues at coordinate 12,577 of CAXIAD010000013.1, forward strand.
TTCCGTCGCAACAAAAGGTGCCCCGCCAAGATACGCGAAAAAGGAACCCGAAGAGCAGGCAGTTGCAAGCGAGTATCCCCAAAAACGTTGGCTTTTCAGCAGCTCAGGATACTCTTGAAATTGCCGGAACAGAGAGTGACCACTGGGCCGTTTTGTTTCCCCAAGATCAATATATGTAAGGGCTAAAATGGGAAGGCCGAGCACGAAGAGTATCCAAAAATTTGCTTTCCAACCAAAGACTTCGTCCAATACGCCGCCAAAGGCTGGTCCGATCATGGGCACAACGGCCATGCCCATGGTGACGTAGCTGATCATGCTCGCGGCCTGGTTTGTTGGCACCACATCTCGGATGGCAGCTCGGCTCAAGACCATGGCGACAACGATTGAGGCCTGCGCCATGCGGGCCGCCAAAAATGTCTCAATCGTCGGAGCGATTATGCAGCCCAAAGTAGCGACCAAAAACAGCGATACCCCCCAAAGCAATACCGGGCGACGCCCAAACTTGTCCGAGACAGGCCCGATAATGATTTGCAAAAGCGCGCTCATGCCTAAATAGCCCGCGACCGACAATTGCATCACCGCATAATCTGTTTGAAAATACGTCGTCATCCCCGGCAAGCTGGGGAGGAAGATATTCATGGTCAGGGCAGAAAGCCCGGCCAATAGAATAAGTGTAGAAATGTGTGGTGGTGTGGTGCGGTCTAAAAATCGCACCTTATAGTCCTTGCTCATAAACTAGAGGTAGGAGCCGTCTGGGGAAATGTCCATCACTGATATTTAGTTTGTGAAGTATTTGCGATTTTGCAATTTGATACCTTTTGCTATTCATAACTTTGCAAATTTGCGCATTTCCGCTTTGAACTCAGGGCTAGCCGACGTAGGGTTCGCCCAAATGTAAAGGGACCGATCATGAAAGATATCCTTCAGGAATTGGAAGAACTTCGCGACGTTGCGCGTCAAGGCGGTGGCCAGCGACGCATCGACAGTCAACACGCCAAGGGCAAATTGACTGCGCGCGAGCGCGTTGAGCTTTTGCTAGATGAGGACAGCTTTGAAGAGTTTGACATGTTCGTCAAGCATCGCTGCACTGATTTTGGCATGGAAAATCAAAAGCCTGCAGGTGATGGTGTCATCACAGGTTGGGGCACGATCAACGGCCGTATGGTCTATGTGTTCTCACAAGACTTCACTGTTTTCGGTGGGTCACTGTCAGAAACCCATGCGCAAAAAATTTGCAAGATCATGGATATGGCCGTGCAAAATGGCGCACCTGTGATCGGTATCAATGATTCTGGTGGGGCGCGAATCCAAGAGGGTGTTGCCTCGCTTGCTGGCTATGCTGAGGTGTTTCAGCGCAATGTTCTGGCCTCCGGTGTGGTGCCGCAAATCTCGGTGATCATGGGCCCTTGCGCTGGCGGTGCCGTCTATTCGCCTGCGATGACCGACTTTATTTTTATGGTCAAAGACAGCTCATATATGTTTGTAACCGGCCCGGATGTGGTGAAAACGGTCACAAATGAGGTTGTCACTGCCGAGGAATTGGGTGGGGCGTCGACTCACACCAAAAAGTCTTCTGTTGCAGATGGCGCGTTTGAAAATGACGTTGAGGCATTGGCCGAAGTGCGTCGCCTTGTTGATTTCCTCCCGTTGAACAATCTAGAAAAACCGCCAGTGCGCCCCTTCTTTGATGAGCCGGGTCGCGTTGAGGCTAGCCTGGATACCTTGGTGCCGGAAAACGCGAACACGCCTTATGATATGAAAGAGCTGATCGCCAAAGTGGCGGATGAAGGCGATTTCTATGAAATTCAGGAAGATTTCGCGAAAAACATTATCACTGGTTTTATTCGCCTAGAAGGGCAGACCGTGGGTGTCGTTGCAAACCAACCAATGGTTCTTGCCGGGTGTCTGGACATTGATAGCAGCCGCAAAGCTGCGCGATTTGTGCGCTTTTGTGATTGCTTTGAAATTCCGATCCTGACGCTGGTGGATGTACCGGGATTTTTGCCGGGTACGTCGCAAGAATATGGCGGCGTCATCAAGCACGGCGCCAAGCTTCTATATGCATATGGCGAAGCAACGGTGCCCAAAGTTACCGTGATCACACGCAAGGCTTACGGCGGTGCCTATGATGTTATGTCCTCCAAACACCTACGGGGCGATTTCAACTATGCATGGCCCACCGCAGAGATTGCGGTGATGGGTGCCAAGGGCGCGACAGAGATCATCCATCGTGCTGACTTGGGAGATGCGGATAAGATTGCTCAGCATGCTCAGGACTACGAAGAGCGCTTTGCAAATCCATTTGTAGCAGCGGAACGAGGGTTCATTGATGAGGTGATCATGCCGCATTCGACCCGCCGGCGTGTTTCTCGTGCCTTTGCGTCTCTGCGCAATAAAAAGCTCAAGAACCCGTGGAAAAAGCACGGCAATATCCCGCTTTAGGCTTCTCTTGGGCTTAAATATCCCCGCCGGAGGCATCTGACGTCGCCGCCAGCATTTCCATTAAATTGGGCGCACAGCCATCGCTGTGCGCCGCTAAAAGAAAGTTGGCGCGTGTGAGTCGTAACCGTTGGCATATAGAACGTGATGACGCTTCGGTGACGGTGTCCCGGCTGTTGCCCGCGCGTTTTGACGTGTCAGCAGAGACGGTCTTGCCCACAGGTGCGCGGCTGCGGTTGGCACAACAGATACGTCAGGATTTATGGCGGTTGCTGCAAAACGCGCGCGGATTTGCGCCCGTGGTCCGGGTGACAACCGAGGATGCCGGGGTACGTGTGATCGCCGGGGGGGCATTTACGGGAATGTTTCCAAGGCAGCGAATTCAGGATCAGATTGCTTCACTATTAGAGGATCCAGTACTGCGGGCAAGGTGGAGCAAATGTGCCGCTTTGAACACGGATGTCCCTTTTGGCAGACCAACGCGCGGTGAGCCATGATTGATTGGATGCAATTTGTCGCGCTCGGTGGGGCTCTGGCCAGCGTGATTGCGGCAGGAGACTTGGAGGAGACTTTGGTCGTGCCCTCTGGTCTTGGCATCTATTTGCAAGAGCTAGACGTAAAGCAGGGGGCAGAGGGCACCGCTGTTGCCCGGTTTCGCTATGTAATGCCCGAGCTTGCAAATCCTGCGATTGAATTTGAAGATGTGGAACGTGATTTTGCGCATCTATGTCAGACGCATATCCTCCCCACATTAGAGCGCCGTGGACAGACAGCGCAGACTGCAATTGTGTCGATTGCAGACCGCGAGATCGCATTTGGGGTCGCCACGCCCGCCGCAACCCAGTATTTCGAAGGTTTCACCGTCGAAGACGGGACCTGTATCTGGGAGGCTTTCTGATGCAGACACAATATCTAGCGACCTGCGCAAGAACACGCGCAAAGAATGCGGCTTTGTCGCCACATCACATCAACTTACGCGGCTATCTGTTTATTTTCTCTGCTGATTCCGGTATTCTCGACAATGGTTACTCCCAAGTAACCTCGTACTTGAACGTGAGGCAGACAGGGTCAAACGACCTTGTTTCAAAGAAGACATACAGGAGAAATAGATGTCCAAGAGCATCAAAGTTATGTTTGCAGTTGGCCTCGTCGCCACTGTTGCGGCCTGTGCACAGGCACCGGTTGAAGAATACGTCGTTGTTGAGCCTGCGCCAATCAGCGCAGAGCCAGTTTACACCGGCAAATACAAATAAGTCGATTGGGCGGGCCTTTGGGCCTGCCCGTCACACAGCCCATGTCTTCACGCAGGCCACTGCAATTTTAGTGCAGGAGGTGGCAGCATGATGAAACATCGCGGCTTTCCGGGGCGTCTTCCGGGCACTGATTTCCAATTTGTCATTCGGCGTCCTAATCCCAAGGGCATCACACCGATCACTGTACGTGAGCGGTTTCGGGATCGTCGCCCTGCTGACCGGCGTGCAGACGCGGGCTTTATGCAGGCACTGTGGGAAAACTTTTTCGATCAACCTTTTGAGCGCGGTAATCTAGACGCTGGCCGGTTGAGCTGGCTGTTTGGTCGTGAAGTGATCGCAGCAGAAGACCCATTTGATCCTGCAAGCTATGAAGCGTTATTGATCATCAATATTGATGCAGCACAGGTATCGTTCCCCGAAGTCTTTGAGGCGGGGGGCATCTGGAAGTAATGCTGAACCGGGGCGATCATATCGAGCAGGACGTATCAGTGCGGTCCATACCGTCCTGTCACGGCCATGTGTCGCCTCTTCAGCTGCGTCTGCAACGGGTTTCAACGCCCGCTTTTGGCGCATTTCCGCCAAGCATACTGGGTTTTGCGCGAGTTATAGCTGATACGCTCTGCCATAAACTGTGCGGGATTGCAGCATTCTCAAACTCTGCCAATAGTGAGGGTGTGGCGTCGGAACTGACCAGAACCGACACCACTTGTAACAGAGTGATCCGTTACCCTACCCCTGACGGGTGGTCCGACAGCGTCCCAGTTGGATCACCCGTATTTCATTCCTCAAATATGACGTCTCGGCACGCCCCGTATTTGCACCGCTTGCCCGCTGTTTTGCATGGCTTATTGCGCGATGTTTTGCGCATTGATGTGTCGGATCGGCGCGGCTCCGCTGGAAAACAATCCAGCTACAGTTTGCAATATGCATCCGCCAGAATTCTGGCATCTGATATTGGCACAAATGCAGCCATATATCGGGGTAATCTATCATGCGTTCCATCAAAGCATTCCTATTGTTCACCGTCGCGGGTATCGCGCTTGTTTCCTGCGGGGATACCGCTCTTGAGCAAGGGCTTCTCGGCGCTGGTGCCGGCGCAGGAGCGGCGGTCATTACTGGCGGAAACACCACAACAGGTGCGATCATTGGCGGTGTTGCCAATGTGGCCTACTGCCAGCAAAACCCGTCCAAATGTAACTAATCTAACATCAAAGGTCCGTGGGATATCCGGTGGGATATTCTGTGATCTGACATCCGTATTTAGAACCATCGGGGCGCAATGCTCCGATGGTTTTTTGTTGCCACTGCCCCACGGGATGCTCGCCGGAGTATTCGGGGGCCAAGAACCAGAAGGAACATGACATGTTCGATAAAATCCTGATCGCCAACCGAGGTGAGATTGCCTGCCGTGTGATCAAGACCGCCCGTAAAATGGGCATCAAAACCGTGGCGATTTATTCGGATGCGGATAGAAACGCCTTGCATGTGAAGATGGCAGATGAGGCGATTCATATCGGCCCTCCGCCTGCGAACCAATCGTATATTGTGATCGACAAGGTCATGCAGGCCGTGCGCGATAGTGGCGCACAGGCTGTGCATCCCGGATATGGTTTCCTGTCTGAAAATTCTAAGTTCGCCGAAGCGCTGGCCGCTGAGGGTGTCGCATTTGTTGGCCCCCCGGTTGGCGCGATTGAAAAGATGGGTGACAAGATCACCTCTAAGAAAATCGCACAAGAAGCCAATGTTTCCACCGTGCCGGGCTATATGGGCCTGATCGAGGATGCAGAAGATGCGGTGAAAATCTCCAATCAGGTTGGTTATCCCGTGATGATCAAGGCCTCTGCCGGGGGCGGCGGCAAGGGGATGCGCATCGCGTGGAACGACACCGAAGCGCGTGAAGGCTTCCAATCGTCCAAGAACGAGGCAGCGAATTCCTTTGGCGATGACCGGATTTTCATTGAGAAATTCGTCACTCAACCGCGCCACATCGAAATTCAGGTGCTGTGTGATGCGCATGGCAACGGTATTTATCTGGGCGAGCGGGAATGTTCGATCCAGCGCCGTAACCAAAAAGTGGTTGAAGAAGCGCCGTCACCCTTCCTTGACGAAGCAACCCGCAAGGCGATGGGCGAACAGGCCGTCGCGCTGGCCAAGGCCGTTGGATATACCAGTGCCGGTACGGTTGAATTCATCGTTGATGGCAACAAAAAATTCTACTTCCTAGAGATGAACACACGTTTGCAGGTGGAACACCCTGTGACCGAGCTGATCACCAATGTCGATTTGGTGGAGCAGATGATCCGTGTCGCCAATGGTGAACCCCTGAGCATGACGCAGGATGAGGTGAAGCTGAACGGGTGGTCGATCGAAAACCGCCTCTATGCTGAGGATCCCTATCGTGGTTTCTTGCCCTCCATTGGTCGTCTTAGCCGGTATCGCCCCCCAGCCGAAGTGGTCACTGATACCCATGTTGTGCGTAATGACACCGGGGTTTTTGAAGGCGGCGAAATCTCGATGTATTATGACCCGATGATTGCCAAGCTGTGCACATGGGCCCCAACCCGCGCCGAAGCGATTGAGCACATGCGCAACGCGTTGGACGGGTTCGAGCTAGAAGGAATCGGTCACAACTTGCCGTTCCTATCCGCCGTGATGGATCACCCGATTTTCATGGCAGGCGAAATGACCACTGCATTTATTGAAGAGCAATACCCCGAGGGTTTTGTCGGGGTCGAATTGCCAGACTTGGCGTTGCGCCGTATTGCGACTGCTAGTGCTGCGATGCACCGGGTTGCCGAAATTCGCCGGACACGTGTTTCTGGACGGATGGACAATCACGAGCGTCGGGTTGGCACTGAGTGGGTGGTCAACTTGCAAGGTCAAAGCCATGCAGTAACGATTGACGCCGATCGTGATGGGTCAACCGTGTCATTTGCTGATGGAACATCGATGCGCGTCAGCAGTGACTGGACGCCGGGTGATCAATTGGCAACGCTTATGGTCGACGGTGAAGCGTTGGTTCTGAAAGTCGGGAAAATCTCGGGCGGGTTCCGTATTCGCAGCCGGGGTGCCGATTTAAAGGTCCATATCCGCACGCCACGTCAGGCGGAACTCGCGAACTTGATGATCGAGAAAACGCCGCCGGACACGTCCAAATTGCTGTTGTGCCCAATGCCTGGTCTGATCGTCAAGGTTGACGTGGCCGTTGGTGACGAAGTGCAAGAAGGCCAAGCGCTTTGTTCGGTTGAAGCCATGAAAATGGAAAACATCCTACGTGCGGAGAAGAAATCTATCGTCACGAAAATCAATGCGAGCGCTGGCGACAGTCTTGCGGTTGATGATGTGATCATGGAATTCGAATAGGCCGATGCAAGACGTTCTGACGAATAACTGGTGGGTTCTGGCGTGTTTCGCCGGGCCCGTTTTGCTGGTTACCTTTGTCATGAACAATGATGTGTTAAGGTCACGACATGTGCAGATGTGCCGTGACCATCTAGGTGTGCAAAAACGTGTGTTTCGGCATGCCTTGCGATTGGGTAATGTTCTTTTTGGACAATGCATTAGCGCGTTAAAGCAGACAATGAACACCACGTTGGTGATCAATCCGTGGTGTGCCGTTTGCACCTTGTTTTCGGGTTATACTGTGCGCCTAAAGGGATCGGAATAAGGGAATGTTTTATGCATTTCCCATATCCATCACGGTGCGGCGTCTGTGGGATTCACCGCAAGAGAATGCTCACTCGACCGGAAGCCGCCTATCTTTGAGTTCCTGTTTGCGCAGCGGCAGTTTATCAATGGAGCGGCTAAGTTCGCGGATGTCCCAAGGCGAGGGCTTGCGTAAGAACACAGTGCCGTCTTTGGCCAACAAAGCCAGCATAAAGCCGCGCGGACGCAATTTGCGCCGTAGGTCGGATTTTGCGGCGGGGTTGGTATCGGTCAAAACAACGACATCGCGGTCAATCAAGTCTTGGGGCCGTGCCTGTAGCAAGGTCATCTGCTGGATAAACCGTGGATCAGCGGGATTGTCAGCGAAAACAACAATTGGCCGTTTTATCCATAGAAATTCATTCAAATTGGCCGTTTCACCCTCTTGGAACAGCAGTTCTGATGGCTGGATCGTCGCATCTTCAGCATATGCAGATGTGACGATAAACGCATTTATTACAAAGACTAAGAAGTATTTCATTATCGCTCCTGTTATGTCCAATATAGGCAGGGTTAACAGGATTGCGATGGGGGAAATCACTGAGGACCTGAATAATTTTAACATTAAGCGCTTTGTCAGAGGTGCGCCGTGATGATGTGCGCACAACGACAACCGACCGTGCTTTGGGCATTGGTCAGCACAAAGGTGCGCGCATTAATGGACGTAATTCTGCATATCGGTGCCCATCGCACCGCCACAACCACATTTCAGCACTATATGCGCACGCATATGGATGCGCTGAACACTGCCAAACTGACGTTCTGGGGCCCGCTGCGGACACGCAAGGGGTTGTTTGATGGTCTGGGGCTGGAAAGCGGGCGTATTGGCGTTGAGAAACGTCGTGCGCGCGGTGTGGGGCGGGTGCAGGTACAGTTAGAACGGCATCACAACATTGGCGTGCGCCATCTGGTGGTGAGTGATGAAAACATGATTGGCTCGGTTCGTGACAATCTGAAACGCCAACGCCTATATCCGGGCATCGGAGAGCGCGTGGCACGCTATGTGCAGGCCTTTGAGGGGCATCTGACACGTGTTGTGCTGTCCATCCGCTCGCTTGAGAGTTTCTGGGCCTCGTCACTCGCCTATGGTGTGCCCAAGGGGGCGCGGGTGCCTAATGCGTCTGGGTTGGATCGCCTTGTGACACAGCCGCGCAGTTGGCGCGATGTGATAACCGATCTGTCTTGTGCATTGCCTGATGATGTGGAGTTATTGATTGCACCGTTTGAGCGGCTGGCCGGACGCCCTGATGATATGCTGGAATATATGGTGCAAGGTCAATTGGTTGCACCGCGACGGGATGCGGATAGCTGGCGCAATAAATCGCCAGAATTGACCGATCTACACGAGGCACTGCGGGATCGCGGGGAGCCCTGTGAATTATTGCCACAAGATAGCGGTGTTTGGCATGCGTTTGACAGAATGCAGGCCGCAACATTGCGAGAAATCTACGCCGATGATCTGTTTTGGCTGCGTGCCGGGGCCGATGGGATGGCATTACTGATAGAGGAAACCGGGGCTGAAAGTACGGGACATAACCCGTTCGCAGGCCTGATTAATAGAGGACAATACTATGACCAAGAAAGAGGACTGGTCCGCACTCGCTGAAAAAGAACTGCGCGGTCGGCCAATCGAAGATCTGACATGGAAAACCATCGAAGGTATTGATGTTAAACCTCTGTATACAGAGGAAGACCTTGAAAAGGTTGAGCATTTAGGCGGTATTCCGGGCGCGGGCCCGTTCACTCGAGGCGTTAAAGCAACGATGTATGCTGGTCGTCCGTGGACGATTCGCCAATACGCGGGCTTTTCGACTGCTGAGGAATCTAACGCATTTTATCGTCGCAATCTGGCAGCTGGTCAGCAGGGCGTTTCGGTGGCGTTTGATCTGGCAACCCACCGTGGCTATGATTCTGATCATCCCCGCGTTGAGGGCGATGTTGGCAAAGCTGGCGTTGCGATTGACAGCGTTGAGGATATGAAAATCCTGTTTGACGGCATCCCGTTGGATAAGGTTTCGGTGTCGATGACCATGAACGGTGCGGTTATCCCGATCCTTGCAAGCTTTATCGTTGCTGGTGAAGAACAAGGGCATGACAAAAGCGTACTTTCGGGCACCATTCAGAATGATGTTCTGAAGGAATTTATGGTCCGAAATACCTATATTTACCCGCCTGAACCCTCGATGCGGATTGTAAGTGAGATCATTGAATATACCGCAAATGAGATGCCAAAGTTCAACTCCATCTCGATCTCCGGCTACCATATGCAGGAGGCCGGAGCGAACCTGGTACAAGAGCTAGCGTATACTTTGGCGGATGGGCGTGAATATGTGCGTGCCGCAATTGATGCTGGAATGGATGTTGATAAGTTTGCGGGACGGCTCAGTTTCTTCTTCGCGATCGGCATGAATTTCTTTATGGAAGCGGCGAAATTGCGGGCGGCGCGGCTGCTGTGGCATCGCATCATGACAGAGTTTGAGGCGAAGTCCGAACGCTCCAAAATGTTGCGCACCCATTGCCAGACCTCTGGCGTGAGCTTGCAAGAGCAAGATCCCTATAACAACGTGATCCGCACGGCCTATGAGGCTATGTCGGCCGCATTGGGCGGAACGCAGTCATTGCACACCAATGCGCTGGATGAGGCAATTGCCTTGCCGACGGATTTCTCGGCCCGCATCGCGCGCAATACACAGTTGATTTTGCAGGAAGAAACCGGGATTTCCAATGTGGTCGACCCGTTGGCTGGATCGTATTACGTCGAAAGCCTGACTCATGAATTGGCGACCAAAGCTTGGGAGTTGATGGAAGAAGTCGAAGAGATGGGCGGGATGACCAAGGCCGTTGCCTCTGGCATGCCAAAACTGCGCATCGAGGAATCGGCGGCAACCCGTCAGGCGATGATTGATCGCGGCACAGAGGTTGTGGTCGGTGTGAACAAGTATCGCCTTGATAAACAAGACGATATCGACATTTTGGATGTGGATAACGTCGCCGTACGTGACAGCCAAATCAAACGCCTAGAGGCCATTCGTGCAAGCCGAGATGAGGCTGCTTGCCAAGCGGCGCTAGCGGAAGTGAACCGTCGTGCGAAAGACGGTGGCAACCTATTGGAGGCCGCCATTGAGGCAGCGAGATTGCGGGCAACTGTCGGGGAAATCAGCATGGCGATGGAAGAGGAATTCGGACGTCACCGCGCCGAAGTGAAGACCCTTGCCGGGGTCTATGGCAAGGCCTATGAGGGCGATGAGGGTTTCGCTAAGATACAGAAATCAATAGAGAATTTCGCCTCTGAAGAAGGCCGTAGACCGAGAATGCTTGTGGTCAAAATGGGCCAGGACGGGCATGATCGGGGCGCCAAAGTTATCGCGACGGCCTTTGCTGATATCGGTTTTGATGTGGATGTTGGCCCCTTGTTCCAAACACCTGCGGAGGCGGCACAAGACGCTGTCGACAATGATGTGCATGTGGTTGGCATCAGTTCTCAGGCTGCCGGGCATAAAACGCTCGCCCCGCAACTTATTGATGCGCTTAGGAAAAATGACGCGGGTGATATCTTGGTTGTCTGTGGTGGGGTGATCCCGCAACAGGATTATGACTTCTTGAAAAAGGCTGGCGTAAAGGCGATCTTTGGTCCCGGCACCAATATCCCAGACGCCGCAGAAGACATTTTAAAGCTAATCCGCGAGGCGCGTACCTAAGGGTGCGAACGCTGTATTAACCACGCAAAAGGGGCGATTCGTCGCCCCTTTTGACCCTCAATTTGACCAAGAGTTTTGTACAAAACGTACAAAACACCCCCCGTTTTTGTACAAAATATTTGTGCAGCCGGGTGAGGCGCAGCCAGATTGGTGCGCCCATGCAGATAACACCCGATATTTGAATGGTTTTGCGCATCTACTGGTTAATACAGGTGGTTTTAGCTGCAACATCCGCGCTCTGATACTTGGAGCGGGGCGGGTGGAGTTGAGACCGTTTTAGCCGCCATCATCAGGGACGGTTTACACAGCGCGCGCCTTTCAGAAAGGGTGATGATAACGCCGTCATTGGTGGCATGGGGCGGTGCAAGCTCGTAGCTGCGCAAGCCGGTGTTACGCGGGGCAAATTCGATCACAAGACGCGCATCAGCAAGACCCGCCAGTTTGGCCGTGCTTTGCCGTGCAAGGGTGGTGAATTTATCGACGGTCATGCGCGCGCCACCAGAGCCGTCTAACAACTGCACCGAGGTTTCGGCCCAATCATCAACCCGCCCCCCGCAATCAATGCTGGAGATGGTGGCGTGTTTCAATTCGGTGACGTGATAGCCGCCCGAAATATCCCCATCGGGGGTGGTGAAAATCAGCTCTGCGGTTTGGGGCAGGGGGGCGAGGTTTTGGAGGAGTTCGTTCAGGGTCATGGGGCACCTTTGACATTTCAATGATTCTTGAAGTAACATTGCAGAGAAGATTTATTAATTCAAGAGTTGTTGAAATATGAATGAAGAAATTGCAGTTGGTGCCTTTGGGGCCTTGTCGAATGCGTCACGGTTGCAGGTGTTGAAATTGCTGGTTCAGGCGGGGCCAACTGGTTTGACGGCGGGGGCGATTGCGCAGGGGTTAGGGGCCAGCCCATCGCGGGCGTCGTTCCATCTGGCAGCCTTGGCAGAGGCGGGGTTGCTGACAGCAGAGCGCGTGTCGCGGCAGATCATCTATCGGGTGGATTTCGCGGTGATCGGCGCAATTGTAGGGTATTTGCTGCATGATTGTTGTCAGGGTCAGGTGAGGGCAGATGCCCCTGACAACAATCAAGCGGGGGCCACAAAACCGGCGCAGGGGGGGCCATGTTGTTAGGCCAAAACTGGCCGATGGCTCGCAATTGCGCACAGGCTTGGTGTTTAGTTGCACCTTGTGCTTATGGCGAAAATCCTGTGATGTCGCCCCAACGCGTTTTAACCAAGGTTTAAGCTATGTCTCTCTGGAGTCGCATATCGGATGCACTCGCCGCTCTGACACAGGGTGAAAGCCTGTCGTCGGTATTTGAAAAACTACGCACGCCGCCCGAACGCTCTGTTGCGTTTACGATCGCGGTGATTGCGCTGGGGGCCAAGATGGCCAAGGCCGACGGGCAGGTCACACGTGACGAGGTGACGGCCTTTCGCGAGGTGTTTCAGATTGCGCGCGAAGACGAGGCAGGGGCGGCGCGGGTGTTCAATCTGGCACGCCAGGATGCCGCCGGATTTGAGGAATACGCCCGGCGCATTCGGCAGCTATTTGAGGATGACCAGTCGTGTTATTGCGACCTGATGGAGGGGTTGTTTCATATCGCCATGGCCGACGGCACATTTCACCCCAATGAGGAGGTGTTCCTAGAGCGTGTTGCCGAGATTTTTGGCATGACCTCGGCGCGATTTATGGCGATCAAGACCCGGTTTGTGCCGGATGCCGAGCCTGACCCCTATCATGTTTTGGGGGTCACGGTGGATACGCCCATGACGGAGGTGCGCAAGGCATGGCGGCAATTGGTGCGAGACACGCATCCTGATCGCATGATGGCGCGCGGTGTACCCCAAGAAGCGATAAAACTGGCGGAGAAAAAGATGAGTGACATCAACCGCGCGTGGGACGAGATCAATCGGAAACTGGCCTGATGCGGATCGCCACCTATAATGTCGAATGGTTCACGGAGCTGTTTGATGACGATGATAAGCTGCGCGATGATGGCGGATGGTCGGGGCGACGTGATGTGACGCGGGCCCAGCAAATTAAGGCCTTGGGGGATGTTTTCACCGCTCTGGATGCGGATGCGATCATGATTATAGAGGCACCGGATCACAATAAAAACCGCTCTGCTGTGGCGGCACTTGAGGGGTTTGCTGCGGCATTTGGATTGCGCGCGCATAAGGCCGTGATCGGGTTTTCCAACAACACGCAGCAGGAAATCGCGCTGCTGTATGATCCGGCTGTGCTAAGCGCGCGCCATGATCCGCAAGCCACGCCAGAGGCCCCGCAGTTTGACCAAACTCTGGGTATTGATCTGGATGTGGATGAGACCAAAGACGTGGTGCGGTTCTCCAAACCTCCGCTGGAGCTGGAAGTGACGACCCGTTCTGGTACGCGGCTGCGATTGCTGGGGGCGCATCTGAAATCCAAGGCCCCACATGGTGCGCGAAACCATGATCAGGTGATGAAAATCTCGATCGCAAACCGGCGTAAACAATTGGCGCAGGCGATTTGGCTACGGCGGCGGATTGTCTCGCATCTGGTGGCGGGCGAAAGTTTGATCGTGCTGGGGGATTTGAACGATGGCCCCGGGTTGGACGAATATGAGGATCTGTTTGGCCGCTCGTCGGTGGAAATCGTGCTGGGCGAGGAAGGGGATAATTGCCTGCATGACCCCCATGCCCGCCAAGCCACGCGGCGCAGACCCGGTGCCACCCCCACAACATCCCGCTTCTATTTATCACGGCAAAAACGCTATCTGCATGCGCTGCTAGATTATGTTATGGTCTCGGCAGATTTGCGCTCCAAGTCACCGCAATGGCGCATCTGGCACCCGTTTGAGGATCAAGAATGCTGGGACATGCCAGAGCTGCGCGAGGCGCTGGTGACGGCCTCCGATCATTTCCCGGTGACATTGGATATTGATCTATAAACCATGTGTAATTGGGAACAAAAGACATGAAACACCTTCTCTTAAGCGCGTTCATCCTGCTTAACCCTGCATATGTGATCGCGCAGGAGGATGAGGGCAAAAGCCTTATGGAACAAGGGGCTGAGCTGTTTTTGCGCGGACTACAACAGCAAATGGAGCCCGCTTTACAAGACCTACAAGGGCTTGCCGACGAGATGGGGCCGCAATTGCATGGCTTTTTGATGGAAATGGGCCCGGCGCTCAAGGATCTGGTGGGTCAGGTCGAGGATTGGAGCGCCTATCACCCGCCCGAAGTGCTGCCTAATGGCGATATCATTATCCGCCGCAAAACCACTGACAACAAAGCCGAAACAGAGGAGGGTGAGGAGACCACTGACCTCTGATGTCCGCCTGCTTCTTCTGAGTAAAAATATCCCGGGGATCGTTGAATGCATTTGCATTCAACGTGGGGCAGCGCCCCTTTCACGCCCTCCCGACAAGCTCAACCATTTTAGCCCTTGATGCGCACTTTGGTTTCCGCCTGCAATGAACTCGCAAGCGAGGCAAAACGCGCCTGCGCGACTTCGCTAAACAGGGGTTTGGCCGCATTGGGCAGTGTCAGATGCAATTGGCGCTTTTTGGGATACCACCGCAGGCTGCCCATATCGGTATCTTTTTGCATCCACATCATCGCCCCAAACCGCATGGCTTTGCCGACAATTTCCGCCTCTAACTGCTTTTTGGGGTCTAGCAACGCATAGAGATCCTCAAACCGGGTGCCATCGCGTTTGTTGCGATAGCGGTGCAGCAAGGCCAACCCCAAAAACACCCGTTCCGAATGCGTCAGCCCGCCTAAATTGGCGCGGGTCGCATTGTCAAAGCAGGTCTCTGCCCGGTAATCCGGATGCGCGCGCCAGCTGACATCATGCAGCAGGCAGGCCGCTTTGATCAGGCGGGTTTGCTCGTCGCGGGCGGATTTGAACAGGGGTTGGATGAAATTATACAGGTCTTTGCCAAAGCCGGGCAGGCGCGCGTCCTTGATCTCTGCAAAGCGACATGATTCGATCATCGGGTCGCGTTTGCGCAGCTTGTCGGGCATCTGCTCATAGAGCATGCCTTCGCGAATACCATAGGAGCTGATGGCGATGTCATGCGGGCTGAACCGGCGCACGACGCCTCTTAGAACGTCGATGGCATAGGGCACCAATGACATGCGGTTGGTTGAAATGCCGCAACGCTGGCGCAGTTCCTCCAGGTCGTGGGCCGCGATGTATTTGGCAGTGTCGCGGATCGCCTTGGCCGTCATGCGGTATTCGTGCAAAACCCGCAGGGGATAACCGCGCCGTTCCATATCAATACGGGCAATTGCGCGCCATGAGCCGCCGACCAGAAACAAGCGGTTCTTCTGTTTGCCCATGACATCGCGCAGCCCATCCAGCGTGGTGTCGATATAGGCCTTGCGGCCCTTTTTGCCACCGGGAAGGTCGCGCAGTTTTAAGGGACCAAGATCAGAGGTGACGCGGCGGCCAACCTGATCGTCGTTAATCTCTGCCAGCTCCATCGAAGAACCACCAATGTCACAGACCAAACCGTAAGAGCCGGGCCAGCCTAGCAGCACGCCTTGGGCTGAGAGGCGGGCCTCTTCTTGGCCGTCGATCACGTGGATTTTCAGGCCGGTTTCACGCAGCACTTCTGCGCAGAAATCCGGGCCATCTATGGCCTCGCGCACGGCGGCTGTGGCGACGGCGGTTAGGTCGCCTTCGCAGATTTGACCCGCGACGGCCTGAAAGCGGCGGATGGCGGCAAGCGCGCGGGCGCGTCCTTCGGGATTAAGGTGGCCGGTTTCGGCCATGCCAGCGCCAAGCGCACACATGATTTTTTCGTTGTAGAAATAGGCAGGGCTGCGCGCGGCCCCGTCAAACACAACCAAGCGCACAGAGTTTGAGCCGACATCGACCACACCAACGCGCGACAGGGCACGTGCGGATGGATCATCAAAAAGCGGGCGTCCAAAGGGGCCCCAATCGTCGTTTAGATCGCCGGAAGGGTCAATTGTTCCGTCCATGTCTTTCCTCAAAACTGAGGCCCCGTGGTTGGGGCTGGGTCTAAATTGCGTGTGGTTGGTTAATCTTCGGTATGTGTCAGTTGTGGCACGTCTGATGCACCCGCAGAGCCGCGACCCGACAGGGAGGGGTTTTCCATAAAGAAGCGGTGGCAGTTAAAGGCAAATGCGCCTTCGGGCACGGGGTCGCGACTAAAGGAGCCGTCGGGTGCCATGACCCAGCTTTGGGCGACATCGGCGAGGTTGGCGGCCATGATTTGACTGACGATCTGCGCCTTAACGGTGGCGTTTTCGATTTCCACCAATGTTTCGACGCGGCGATTTAGATTGCGCCCCATCCAGTCGGCAGAGGAGATATATACACGCGCCTTTTTGTGGGGCAAGCCGCGGCCATTGCCAAAGCAGACGATGCGGGAATGTTCCAAAAACCGCCCGACGATGGATTTGACGCGGATGTTCTCCGATAGCCCTTTGACGCCGGGACGCAGACCGCAAATGCCGCGAATGACGAGGCTGATTTTGACCCCATCCTGAGAGGCGGCATAGAGGGCATCAATCACCGAGGGGTCGATCAGCGAATTCATTTTGGCCCAGATTTCGGCAGGGCGACCTGCGCGGGCATGGGTTGCTTCGCCTGCGATTTTTTCCAGCAGGCGCGCCTTGAGGGAAATGGGCGAGATTGCGAGGTTATCGAGGTGGGCGGGTTCAACGTAGCCAGAGAGATAGTTGAACACTTTGGTCGCGTCGCGGCCCAGGCTTTCGTTGCAGGTAAACAGCGATAGATCGGTATAGATACGGGCCGTAATGGGATGGTAGTTGCCGGTGCCGTAGTGCGTATAGGTGACAAGTTTGTCGCCCTCGCGCCGGACAACGGTAGAGATTTTCGCGTGTGTTTTCAGGTCGATAAAGCCGTACACTACGTGGGCACCTGCGCGTTCTAGGCGGCGGGACTGGTGGATATTGGCGGCCTCGTCAAAGCGGGCCTTTAGCTCAACCAAGGCGGTGACGGATTTGCCATCCTCGGCGGCCTCACAAAGCGCATCAACGATGGGGGAGTTTTTAGAGGTGCGATAAAGCGTTTGTTTGATCGCCACCACATTGGGATCGCGCGCGGCCTGTTGCAGGAAGCGCACCACCATATCAAAGGTTTCATAGGGGTGGTGCAGCAGCATGTCTTTTTGGGTGATCGCGGAGAACATATTGCCGTCGTGGTCCTGCACCCGTTCGGGCACGCGGGGGGCAAATGTGGGCCAAAGCAGGTCGGTGCGATTGTCTAGGACCAGCTCTTTGAGGTCGGACATGCCGATCATGCCCTTGATCTCGACCACCTCATCAGAGGTGACGTGCAATTCATGCATGATCAGGGTTTTCAGGCGAGGGGGCGCATTTTCAGACAGCTCTAGGCGGACCACCTCGCCGCGACGGCGCCGTTTTAGGGCGACCTCAAATTCGCGCACGAGGTCTTCGGCCTCATCCTCGACCTCAAGGTCGCTATCGCGCAGCACCCGAAAGGAGCAATGGCCGCGTGCCTTATAGCCGGGAAAGAGGCTTTCGAGGTGCAAAAGCAACAGTTCCTCTAGTGGAAGGAAGCGGTAGGTGCCTTCGGAGCAGGGCAGGATGATGAAGCGGTCAATCTGGGCTGGAATGGGCAATAGCGCCTGAAGCGGGCGTTTATCGCGGGTGCGTTCCAGTTGCAGGGCCAATGAGTAGCCGGTGTTGGGAATAAACGGGAAGGGGTGTGCGGGATCAATCGCCAGTGGAGAGAGCACGGGGAAAACGCGGTTCATAAACACGGTTTGCAGGAATTCCTCATCCTCAGTCGTGAGGGATTTATGATCCAGAATGAAGATATTCTTGGCTTCCATTTGGGTGCACAGAGCCCCGAAAATGGATTGTTGCAACTGCATGAGTTTGCGTGCGTCCTCATTTATGAGGGCGAGTTGTTCAAGGGGTGTAAGGCCGTCTTGGGCGGGGGTGGCGTTGCCCTCGCGGACAAGTTCACGCAGGCCAGCGACGCGGACGGTAAAGAACTCATCCAGATTATTGGCCGAAATGGAGAGAAACCGCAGCCGTTCGAGCAGGGGAACGCGGGGGTTCTCTGCCTCCTCAAGGACGCGCCAGTTAAAGGCGAGCCAGCTGAGTTCGCGGTTATAAAAGCGATCGGGGCCCGTGGGATCGAGATCGGGCAGCGCGGTCGCTGGAGGGAAATCGGATTCGAGGAAATCTGCCTGTGTCATGGGTAATATATGCCAATCGGGCGTGACGGGAAGATGACAGTATCGGGGCAGGGTGCCTTGATGTCTAGAGGGTTTGGGTGAGGGGGCCGCGTGGTCTGCCCCTAAAGTCTTTTGCGGCTTTCCCGGGACAGGAAAAATGGAAAAGACCCGCAGCCTATCTATGCTGTGTGCGTTTCGCATTTAATCCGCTGGATCAGAGTAAAAACAATAGCATTAACGGTGGAGACTGTATGATTTGAACTGCGTGTTGGGCGAGGGGCGTGTGGGGATCTGGTGGAGTAGATGGGCGCGTGTGGTTAGCGCGTGTGGGGAAAGGCCCGCTGCTTATCCACGCTTTAACCTGACTTCATCACGCGGATCGCAAAGGCGCGGGTGATGGGTTTTTTCTGCGCAAGAGATGCCTGATCTAATGTCGCAACAAGGGTGCGTGCGGCGTCAAAGGAACGCTCCATCTGTTTGACGAGATAGGGGATGGTGTCGGCGGTGGGGACAAGTTGGCGATCGGCAAAGAGTTTGGCCAGTAGCACGGTGAGCAGGGTGTCGTCCGGATCGTCCAGCTTGGCCGTCGTTGTGCCCTGCATGCGGCTGGCAAGATCGGGCAGGGTGAGCGCCCAATGCGTGGGGTCGGACACGCCTGTGAAGAGCAGGGAGTTTCCCTCGGCCAAGGTGAGGTTATGCAGGTGAAAGAGGGCGGCCTGAGCCTCGGGGTCTTGGGCGATTTGGGGGATGTCCTCAACCGCGGTGTGGGATGTTGCCAGCGACGGGATATCAGAGCGGGTGAGGTTTTTGGCCGACACGATGTTGGCCCCGCTGAGGGCGGCCCAAACATGCACGAGGTGGGTTTTACCTGCGCCTGACGGCCCGGTGATCACCAGTTTGCTGCCGGGCCAAGTTGGCCAGTTTTCGACCATTGCCAGCGCCATTGCATTGGCGGGCGTGACAAAGAAATCATCGCGACCAAGGGCGGGGCGCACGGGTAAATCAAGGCTAAGTTGTTCGGCCATGTGTTTAGTCTTTGTCTAGGGCGGAGACGCCACGGTAGAGCAGGGAGCCTTTGTATTGGGCGGTGACATAGCGCACGAGAACCCCGATGGCGGCGGCAACGGGCACCGCGACAAGCATACCCACAAAGCCAAAGAGCGTGCCAAAGACGGATAGGGCAAAGATAAGCCAAACCGGATGCAGGCCGACCGAATTACCAACAAGTTTCGGGGTGAGCACGTTGCCCTCTAGCACTTGGCCGATCATGAAAATCCCGGCTACAAGGCCAAGCGACACCCAATCGCCCCAAAACTGAAACAGGCCAAGCCCAATGGCCAGCGCACCACCAACCAAGGCACCGACATAGGGAATAAAGGTGATCAGCCCGGCGATGAAGCCAACAACGAGGCCGAATTGCAGCCCGACCAGCATGAGCGAAGCCGCGTAATAGGTGCCAAGCACCAAGCAAACGGTGCCCATGCCGCGAATGAAGGCGGCAAGGGTTTGGTCGATCTCGGAGGCAAGTTTACGCACAATTGGGGCGTGATCCAGGGGCAGCAGCGCATCAATGCGGGCAATCATGCGGTCCCAATCCAGCAGCAGGTAAAAGGCGACCACAGGCACGATCACCACCAATGTAATGGCATAAATCACCGAATTGGCGGAGCTGAGGGCGGTTTCAAGGAGTTTACCGCCGTTTTGCTGAATTTTGTCGCCAATGGCCAATAGGGTTTTATGTACGGTTGAATCCGGCTCTAGCAACTCTGGGAAACGCTCTGTCAAAAAGGCCTGAAGGTCTTGGGCCAATTGAGGGGCGATCTGGATGAGGGCACCGGTTTGCTGCACCAACGTGGGAATCACTGCCAGTGCCATGATGACGAAAATCAGCAGCGCAACGAGGGTGATGATGGTGGTTGCAGCCACGCGCGAGCAGCCCATTCTTTCGAGGCGATCGGCGACCGGATCAAGAAAATAGGCAATCGCCCCGCCCAATATAAAGGGCAGAATGACGTCGCCCAAAAACCATAGCAGTATCAGAAATATAGCAGTGACAATGCCCCAATATTTGAGCTGGTCGCGAACTGGTAAAGCCATGGGCACCCCGTGTGGTCAAACGGCGGTATAGGGGGTGGCGCATGCATCACTAAAACGCAGAGCGGCCAAACCTGTTGTGCCGTGTCGATAAATTGGCCGACTGCGCGGGATTTGCCCCGGTCACAGACAGTTTTACATCGGTTACACATCGCGCATGGGGGCGGGTGTTTCAAGGGCAGGAGGTGGATTGCTGCCGATGGCCGATGAATTTGGGCGAAATTGACGCGCTTATGCCTGAGGGTGGGGGGAAATGGCGTTAACGGCAGGAATTTCCGCAGGTCGATATCGGGAGTCGTGATTGGTCGATTGCCTGTATGGCTGTGATCGCTTAGACCGCATTAAGCCCTTATGAAAAGAGAATGACATGCGCCTGTCCCGATATTTTTTGCCCGTCCTGAAAGAAAACCCCTCTGAGGCCCAGATCGTCAGCCACCGGTTGATGTTGCGTGCCGGGATGATCAAACAGTCGTCTGCCGGGATATACTCCTGGTTGCCAATGGGTTTGAAGGTGCTGAAGAATATCGAGAACATCGTGCACGAAGAGCAAGCGCGCGCTGGGCATTTGGCGATGCTGATGCCGACCATTCAATCAGCCGATTTGTGGCGTGAATCCGGGCGCTATGATGCCTATGGTGCGGAAATGCTGCGCATCAAGGATCGTCATGATCGCGATATGCTGTTTACGCCCACAGCCGAAGAGTTGATCACCGATATCTTCCGCAGCCATGTTGGCAGCTACAAAGACCTGCCGCTAACGATGTATCAAATCCAGTGGAAATTCCGCGATGAGGTGCGTCCACGCTTTGGGGTGATGCGGGGCCGCGAATTTTACATGAAAGACGGCTATAACTTTGACATCGACAAAGAGGCGGCGCTGCACGCCTATAACCGTCACTTGGTCAGCTATCTGCGTACCTATGAGCGCATGGGCCTACAGGCGATTCCGATGCGTGCGGACGGTGGCCCGATTGGCGGCGATTACACCCACGAATTCCTCGTGTTGGCAGAAACCGGCGAAAGCGAAGTTTTCTATGACGCGCAGGTAACCGATCTGTCGTTTGGCGATCGTGAGATTGATTATGATGATGTCGCGCAGTGTCAGGGGGTTCTTGAGGAATTCACCAGCCGCTATGCGCGCACGGATGAGACCCATGATGAGGCCTTGTTCAACGAGGTGCCAGAAGAGCGTCGCCGCACCGCGCGTGGTATTGAGGTTGGTCAGATTTTCTATTTCGGCACCAAATATTCAGAGGCGATGGGCGCAAGTGTTCAGACAGCTGATGGCGGCAAAGTACCTGTTCACATGGGGAGCCACGGCATCGGTGTAAGCCGCTTGTTAGGGGCCATCATTGAGGCGAGCCATGACGATAAGGGCATTATCTGGCCCGAAGGCGTGACGCCGTTTCACTGCGGGATTGTCAACCTGAAGCAGGGGGATGAAGAGGCTGATGGGGCCTGTGAATCGCTGTATAAATCGCTGCGCGCGCTGGGCTTGGACCCATTGTATGATGATCGCAAGGAGCGTGCCGGTGGCAAATTCGCGACGATGGATCTGATTGGTTTGCCATGGCGGATCACAGTTGGACCGCGTGGATTGAAAAACGGGGTTGTTGAGCTGACAAATCGTCGGTCGGGCGAAAGCGAAGAGTTGCCCCCGCAGGAAGCGATTGAAAAGGTTGCGAAAGTCTACGCAAACCTTTGAGTTAAACAAGGCCTCCGGATGAACCGGGGGCCTTTTTTGTATCTGGAATTTGAGGTGCATGATGAAGCAGATCCTTGCTTTTGGCGATAGTTTGACGTGGGGGAGTGATCCACATAGCGATGCGCGCCACGCGATGGCGGATCAGTGGCCGATTGCCATGAAGGCCGGATTGACGCCCGCGCTGGGCGATGTTGAAGTGCTGCGCGAAGGGTTGCGGGGGCGAACCACGGCCTATGAGCGGCCCTCGGCCCCGGTGGATATGAACGGGGTGCGGGCCTTGCCCATATTGCTGCATTCACATGCGCCATTGGACGGGGTGGTGATCATGCTGGGCACCAATGATATTTATATGGGGCTGGAGACGCAGTTGATCCGTGATGGATTGCGGCGGTTGGTTGAGATTGTGCAATTGCATCCGTGGCGGATGGCGGGAATTGCGCCACCAAAAGTGATGTTGGTGGCCCCGCCGCCGTTGACGGTTTGCGCGGCAGACACCGGTGTAACGGCGGCGAAAATTGCGCAGTCTGAGGCTTTGGGCGAGGTTGTTTTGGGCGTATCACAGGCGATGGGGGTGCCGTATTTCGACGCTGGCACTGTTGCGCGCGCATCAGAGGTGGACGGGTATCATTTGGAGGCCGCGGCGTCGCGGGCGCTGGGCGAGGCCTTGGTTGCGCCGGTTGCAGCGATGTTGGGATAGGCTAAGGTTGTGGCGGTGGCTATGGCGGGATGCCTCCGGCGGGGATATTTTTGCCCAAGAGAAGCATGGGGCGTTGGGTGATACTGGCAAGGTATGAGGGTGTGCGCAGATGATTGGTAAGGTTTTGGCGGTGGTGGCTGGAATGACAGGGGCTGCGGGTGTGTCGCAATTTCCTGAGTATTCTCAGCAGTATACGCAGCGCCTTGCCGGGGCTGTGGACGAATTACAGCGCATTGTTGATGGGTTTGATCAGGATGCGGACGCGTTGGGATTAAGCCGTGAGGCGGCCCTGGTTTCATTGGCGCAGGGCGGGGATGTGGGTGTGGCGCGCGCGGAACGTGTGGCGCAGACAATCGCGCGGCATCAAAGGTTAAGTGGTGATTTGGGGGCCTTGCGGCAAGCGGGGCCGTTTATGCGCGCCTATCAGGCGGGGCGGTTTTCGGATGGAGACATTGCGCGGGCGGCGTGGCGTGATTTTCGCCCTGCGGTGCCTGTGAGTTTTGAAGGGTTTGTGTTTTCTGCCGTTGGTTTTGTGTGTGGATTGATCATGATGTGGGCGATCTGGGCCACACTTCGCCTGCCGTTTCGGATGAGGTCGCGCAAGCGGGCTGATCTGGGTGGTTCGGGTTGACCCGAGAGAGGTGCGGGCATAGGTTTGCCGCCAAATCATAAGCCGGAGCAGTCATGGCATCCCCCCCTCCTTTTGCGCGTTTTGAATGGATGATCGCATGGCGATACCTTAGGGCGCGGCGCGCCGAGGGTGGCGTAAGTGTGATGACGTGGATCAGCCTGATCGGGATCACGCTGGCGGTCTTTGCTTTGATTGCGACTTTGGCTGTAAGAACCGGATTTCGCAGTGAATTTGTCGATACCATATTGGGGGCGAATGCCCATGTGACGGTATATCAATCTCCGGTGATCACAGGCAATGGCCGGCTGGACCGCACCATTGTGGATTACGCAGCGATGGCGGCAAAGCTGGCCGAGACGCCGGGCGTGATCCGTGCGGCCCCCTTGATCAAGGGGCAGGTCATGGCCAACATGCGCCAATCAAATGCCGGGGTTGAGGTGTTTGGTATATCGTTGAGTGATTTGAAGAGCTTACCCAGAATTGCGAACCCGGAAACGGGGCGTGGCGATATTGAGCGGTTTGATCAGGGGATCGCGCTTGGCGTTGGTGTGGCGCGGGAATTGGGGGCCGGGGTCGGGGATCGTATCAAGCTGATTTCGCCCAATGGGGTCAAGACGGCCTTTGGCACCAGCCCGCGGATCAAGGCCTATGAGGTGGTCTATGTCTTTAGTGCGGGGCGCTATGATATTGATCGCACGCGGGTCTATCTGCCGTTTGTCGAGGCGCAAAGTTTCTTTAATCTTGAAGGGGTTGCGTCTGAGATCGAGGTGATGGTTGAAGATCCTGATGAGGTGGACAGCCTCGCGTTGGATTTGATCCGGGCGGGGGGGGAGCGCGCGCTTGTGTGGACATGGCGCGATGCGAGCGGTGGGTTTCTGCGCGCACTGGAGATCGAGGATAATGTGATGTTCATTATCATGGCGATTTTGGTGCTGATTGCAGCGATGAATATCGTGTCGGGGCTGATCATGTTGGTAAAGAACAAGGGACGCGATATTGGTATCTTGCGCACGATGGGATTGACCGAAGGCTCTGTTTTAAGGGTGTTTTTCATCTGTGGCGCGTTTACGGGAATGCTGGGAACACTGTTTGGCGTGATCTTTGGATGTTTGTTTGCGCTGTATATTGATCCGATTTTTGCGCTGGTGAATTATGCCTCTGGTGGTGGGGTTTGGGACCCTGCGGTGCGGGGGATTTATCAGCTGCCAGCGGAGCTGAGATTGAATGATGTGATGAGTGCTGTGGGGCTTTCGCTGGGGTTAAGTTTCGTTGTGACGATCTTTCCAGCTAGACGAGCGGCGCGGATGAATCCGGTGGAGGCGCTGCGTTATGAGTGAAGATGTATTGCGCCTTGAGGGTATAAAGAAGTTTTATAACAAAGGCTTACCCAATGAAATTGCGGTTTTGCGCGGTGTGGATGTCACATTGGGCAAGGGCGAGGTTGTGGCGTTGGTTGCACCGTCGGGCGCGGGCAAGTCGACCTTGCTGCATATCGCGGGATTATTGGATGTCGCCGATAGCGGGCAGGTGGCCATCGGGGGCGAAGTGATGAGCGGCTTGTCCGATCGCAGGCGCACCGCTGTGCGGCGCGAGGACGTCGGGTTTATCTATCAGTTCCACCATCTGCTGCCCGAGTTTAGCGCGCTGGAAAATGTGGTTTTACCACAATTGGCCAATGGGGTCTCGCAACGCAAAGCTGAGGCGCATGCCCTTGAATTATTGGGGAAAGTCGGCGTTGAAGCGCGGGCAAGCCATCGTCCGGCCGAGCTGTCGGGGGGCGAGCAACAGCGGGTTGCCTTTTGCCGTGCGCTGGCCAATGCACCTCGGGTTTTGCTGGCGGATGAGCCGACGGGGAACCTTGATCCGGGCACATCTGATCAGGTGTTTGGCGCGCTGATGGAATTGGTGCGGGGCACGGGATTGTCGGCGCTGATTGCCACCCATAATCTGGAACTGGCAGCACGGATGGACCGGGTTTTGCATCTGAAAGACGGGCTTTTGGTGCCCGAATAAGGGGCTGAATAGGTCCGCAGGGTGAATCCCAGAAGTTTTGTACGTTTTGTACAAAACACCCCCCGGTTTTGTACAAAACTATTTGGTTTTTGGCGAAACGCACGAAACCTTTTGATGTTGTGCGCGTTTTGAAATCAACCTGTGCCTCAAGTTATTCTCGAAACGCTATAGCTTGGCAGGGCGTTTTGTTTGCACAGGAGCCTTAAACTTGTTGCGTGAGCCAGACCCCGGCGGCCATCAGGCCAACACCGCCCGCGCGGGCCAGCGTGAGGGGGGAGACTTGGGCGCCAAACAGGCCGAAGTGATCAATTGCCGCCGCTGAGATCAACTGCCCCAAAAGCACAAAGAACACCGCATTGCCGACGCCGAATTTCGGGGCCACAAAAGTGATCGACAAAATGTAGAAGGCCACAAGCCCACCCGCGAGAAAGAGGTGCTTGGGGGCGGAAACCGCTTTGGCGAGATTTTCTGTGCCGCCGGTCACCAGAAGTGCGACGACTGTGACCGAGAGGGCGACAGTGAACAGGATGGTGCTGGCAGCAATGGGCGCGCCAAGGCGTTGACCAAGGGCGGCGTTCAGGGTGGCAAGCACCGGAATGCCGAGGCCGGCAGCAAGCATGATGGTGGCGTAGGCTGTGGTCGGGGTCATGGGGAATCCTTGGGACGATATCTGGAGGGGCGGTGTTGGCCGAATGTGCGCTTGGGCTGGGTGTCACAATGGAGCGGGTGACATCATCAGGGCACAAAGAAGGTGGCGGTGGCCGTGGCGACGGGTTTGTCTGAGGGCTGTGCTGTCATGGTGGCGCGGGTAAAGATCAGCGATTTGCCCGCGCGGATGATTTCGGCGTCGCAGGTAATGCTATCGCCTGTGCCGGGGCGCAGGAATTGCGTGTCCAGATTGGTGGTGGCCACGGGGTGCAGCCTGCCAAAATGCCCGCTGGTGGCGATGACCATGGCGGTATCGGCCATGGCGGCAAGCGCTTGGCCGCAGATGATGCCGCCGATGCGGGCGAGATCGGGGGTGATGGGCATGGTCAATGTTGCCCCCTGCGCGGATATTTTGGTGACGGTAAGATTGAGCGCGTGAATCCAAGGGGCAAAGTTGTCTTGTAGGAAAATCTGCGCCTCTGCCGGTGTTAGGGCGTTTTTGGGGAGGTCGGACATGTGGAGTTGCACCTTGTGGGGAGTGTTGCGCCTAGAATGGCGGGGCGCGTCTGCTTTGTCACCGTCAATTGTCGGTTGGGACGAGCGGCAAGGGATGTGACGTGGCGTGTCAAACGCTGAAGGCGAGGGTGCGGCTGATTTCAGTGAGGGATCGGCCTGATTGATCCATCCATGTATTGAAGGCGGCCTGAACCGATCGCATCGCGGTTTTGGAGGTGGGGGTTTTATCAACGATGCCTTCGGCAATGAGGCGGGCAGTGACATCGCGCGAAAGCACAAAACTGTCGCGGCCCATGGTGCGCATGGCATATTGCCCGGTAGCACCGCCGATGCGGGAGCCGTTTTTCTTGAGCGTTTCCAGCAGGCCGATGAAGTCGGTCGAGGGCCAGCCGCCTAGAACGTGAGCAGCGCCGCCTTGATCACGCAGGGATTGCAGGAAATGCGCATTGTCGATCACGGTGCGGATTTTCATGCCATTGCGGATGATATCGGTGTTGGACAGCAGGCGGTCGATGTCCTCGTCATGCATAAAAGCGCAGCGGTTGACGTCAAAGCCATGAAAGGCGGTTTCAAAGCCAGCCCATTTGTTTTCGACAACTTTCCAGCTGAAGCCCGATTGAAAGATGCAGCGGGTGAGGGTGGAGAGCCAGCGATCCTCGGGTATTTTGGCAAGTTCGGCTGGGGGGAGTGGTTGGGTGAGGAGGGCATTCAGGGCTTGCGTGCCGCCTTTGCGGTCGGCGGCGATGGTGAAAATCTCATCAAAGGGGCGCATGGGGTTCCTGTCTGCTCAGATCCGGTGGACTGGTGGTAGAGTGGCAGAGGTTTGGACAGGTGGAAAGGTTTGGATGCCTCCGGCGGGGATATTTATGCCCAAGAGAAGCGGGGGGAGGGATTTATCGTCACGCGGATTTATAGCCGCGTGGATTGGCGGGCGCAGGGGGGTGGCTGGCTGGCTGGCCGGGCGTTTTATTGCAAGGGTTTGGTGAAGGTGGTGCGTTTTTCGAGCATGGTTTCGATATGCCACCAGAAGAAATCTTTGCCGGGGTATCCCTCAAGGCGGCCGATTTCGATGTTGTCCTGTATCAGGACAAAGGTGGGGGTGTAGGAGACCGGGCGGGTGAATGTGAGCTCTGTCGGGAGGGCGCGCAATTGTTCGCGGCGCAGGGGCGCAAATTTGCCGGCGGCGGTTTTGGGGTAGATCGACGCGATCTCGCTATCCCAAAGCTGGCAGTAGTAGCAGCCGGGTTGTTCTACCATCACCAGCTCTGCTGCTTGGGCGGAGCGTAGGGGGAGCAGAGACAGCAGGATAAGCGCGACCCAAGGGGCCAAGATGACGAGACGTTTCATGGGACACCTGATTGACGATCTGTTATCACTCAACCTAATATGAATGTGTGAATTTATCAAGGAGCCTAGCATGTTTGATATCTCCTTTGCGGGGGCGGGTTTGGCTGGGTTGCTGAGCTTTTTCACGCCGTGCATTCTGCCGATGGTGCCGTTTTATCTGTGTTATATGGCCGGATTATCCATGGCGGAGCTAAAGGAGGAGGATGGCATTGCGCCGGGTGCGCAGCGGCGGTTGGTGATCTCTGCTGTTTGTTTCGCGCTGGGGGTGAGCACGATTTTTGTGCTGCTGGGCATGGGGGCGACGGCGCTGGGGCAGGCCTTTGCGCAGTGGAAACAGCCGCTGAGCTATGTGGCGGCGGCGGTGTTATTCGTGTTTGGCCTGCATTTTCTAGGGATATTGCGCATTGGATTGCTGTACCGCGAGGCGCGTGTGGATAGCAAAACCGAGCCGACGACCATTGTGGGTGCCTATGTGATGGGGCTGGCGTTCGGGTTTGGGTGGACGCCTTGTGTGGGGCCTGCGTTGGCGTCGATCCTGATGATTGCCAGTGGCATGGGGGACGTGTGGCGGGGGGGGCTATTATTGCTGGTTTACGGGCTGGCAATGACGGCACCCTTTGTGGTGGCGGCGATATTTGCGCGACCCTTTCTTGGATGGATGCAGCGAAACCGGCGGTATTTACCCTATGTCGAAAAGGCGATGGGGATCATGCTGATCATCTTTGCGATCTTGATTGCGACAAATGCAGTGAATGTGATTGCGCAGTGGCTGATCAATTTTATGGCGGTTTGGGCACCGGGGCTGATGTCGTTGGGATAAAACTGTGCCGGGTTGCTCAGTGGTTGCGCCGCAGATTATCACATGAGTTGTGCAAAATTTTATGATTTTAGTGTGAGGGTGCCGAGGGCGCGCGTAGAGGGATGAGCCTGCGCGGCCGGGGATTTCAGCCGAAATACCAAGGGCTAAAGGGGGAATGCGACCTGTGTTGCAGGTATTTGTCCCCCGAGGGAGCCTTGATCGGGGCGAAATTGTTTACCCCTCGTTAACCTTAAAATTCTTTCGTGCTCTTGCGGCTCTGCGGGCGCGACACTAAGACTCCATTAAAGCGTTTCGATATATGTGTTGAATCACAGCTATATGTTGAAATGCTCATGAATTATGAATGTTTCGCGCGTTTCGTGTTTCAGTGCGATCCAGATTGAACATGAAACACTATAGGTACTGGTCGATTTCGACCGGTGAATGAACGACAGGCAGGCGAATATGCAAGATCCAATTGATACCTACATGAACACGCTGGTCCCCATGGTGGTGGAGCAGACAAGCCGTGGCGAACGCGCATATGATATCTTTTCGCGCCTGTTGAAGGAGCGGATCATTTTTCTAAGCGGGCCAGTGCATGATGGCATGTCGAGCCTGATCGTGGCGCAGCTTTTGCATCTTGAGGCGGAAAACCCGTCAAAAGAAATCAGCATGTATATCAACAGCCCGGGCGGCGTTGTGACCTCTGGTTTGTCGATCTATGACACGATGCAGTATATCCGGCCCAAGGTTTCGACCCTTGTGATTGGTCAAGCGGCGTCAATGGGATCTCTTTTGCTGACAGCGGGCGAAAAAGGCATGCGGTTCAGTCTGCCCAATTCACGCGTTATGGTGCACCAGCCAAGTGGCGGATATCAGGGTCAAGCGACCGACATCATGATCCACGCGCAGGAAACCCAGAAGCTGAAAACACGGTTGAACGAAATTTATGTGCGTCACACCGGCCAGAAACTAAAGGCGGTTGAGGCAGCTTTGGAGCGCGATAACTTTATGTCGCCAAGTGACGCCAAAGACTGGGGTCTGATCGACGAAATCGTAGAAAACCGCGCCAAAGTCGACGACGCGGAGAGCTAAGCCTGCCTGCCCTAAGGTAAAGCTTAGGGCAGTTTGACATTGTACCCCGAATTTGGCTGGCCTAAGCTAGGACAAATACGGGGCGCTTTCCGGGGGAACCGGAGAATGCATTTTGGGCCTGAAAGGTAAGACATGGCATCGAATTCTGGCAGTGACAGTAAAAATACCCTCTATTGCAGCTTTTGCGGCAAGAGCCAGCATGAGGTGCGCAAGCTGATTGCCGGGCCGACTGTTTTCATCTGTGATGAATGTGTCGAACTGTGCATGGATATCATTCGCGAGGAAACCAAGGCCAGCGGGCTGAAAGCCAGCGAAGGCGTGCCAACCCCTAAAGATATTTGCGGCGTTTTGGATGACTATGTGATTGGTCAGGCCATGGCGAAGCGGGTTTTGTCGGTTGCGGTGCACAACCACTATAAACGGTTGAATCACGCGCAAAAGGGCGGCGATATTGAGTTGGCGAAATCCAACATTCTGCTGATCGGCCCAACCGGTTGCGGTAAAACGCTGCT
>CAXIAD010000014.1:0-42762 GCA_964021645.1 uncultured Cognatishimia sp.
GCCCTGCGCCTGAGTGAGGGAGATTTCATCCACGAAGCGACGCTCGCCGAAATTGGGGCGTAGACATAACATAGAAATGGCCGCCCCGTCTTTGGGGGCGGCCAAGATGTGCGGCACTGCCGCATCTAATTTTTCACGTGTTACGTGCGGCATTATTAACCTTCGACTAGATCATCGTCGTCTTTGGATTTTGGTGGCATCTCGAAATCAAGCCCGTGAGATGCGCGGATTTTATCCTCAATATCCAAAGCAATACGCGGGTTTTCTTTCAAGAATGTTTTAGCGTTTTCGCGGCCTTGCCCGATGCGTTCATCCCCATAGCTGAACCAGCTACCAGATTTTGCAACGATCCCAGCCTTGCTACCAAGGTCAAGAAGCTCACCCATCTTGGAGATGCCTTCGCCATACATGATGTCAAATTCGACCTGTTTGAATGGCGGGGCCACCTTATTTTTCACGACCTTCACGCGGGTGGCGTTTCCGACAACCTCGTCGCGATCCTTAAGCGCGCCAATGCGGCGAATATCCAGACGCACCGAGCTGTAGAATTTCAGGGCGTTGCCGCCTGTCGTTGTCTCGGGTGAGCCAAACATGACGCCAATTTTCATCCTGATTTGGTTGATGAAAATAACCATACAATTGGATCGGCTGATGGAGCCCGTTAGTTTTCGCATCGCCTGACTCATCAGGCGGGCCTGAACGCCCACGCTGCTGTCGCCCATATCGCCTTCAAGTTCCGACTTGGGAGTAAGGGCTGCGACCGAATCCACGACGACCATATTGACCGCGCCGGAGCGCACCAATGTATCGACGATTTCCAGTGCCTGCTCGCCTGTATCAGGCTGAGATATTAACAATTCATCCAGATCAACACCCAATTTACGGGCGTATTGCGGATCAAGCGCGTGCTCTGCATCCACAAAGGCACAGACCCCACCGGTTTTCTGCGCCTCAGCGACACAATGCAGGGTCAGCGTGGTTTTGCCCGAGCTTTCAGGACCATAAATTTCGATGATGCGCCCTTTGGGCAGCCCCCCTATTCCAAGGGCGATATCAAGGCCAAGTGAGCCAGTCGATGAAGCCTCGATCTGTTGAATGGCATTGCCATCCCCGAGCTTCATAATTGATCCTTTACCGAACTGACGTTCGATCTGTGCAAGTGCGCTGTCCAGCGCCTTTTGCCTGTCCGCGGAATTGTTGCTGCTCATGCTTAAAAGATCTGCCGTTGCCATTGGTTCGCTTCCTTATTCCACACCCGGTGCCGGGCGGCAATGATTGCCTGCGTTCACCTCTTGTTCCAACACCTTATGAGATCAAAACGAGAACATATCAATAGAATTTTCTTAAAATTACTTTTTATCACAAGAGTTAAAGAGTAGTTTACGTTTATCGAGCCGTATCAATTATGTGTAATAAGGGCGTATAAATGCTTGTTTTCTGGAAAGAAAAACTTGTTTTCCTAGCAGTTCCAAAGACTGGAACCACCGCGATTGAACAAGTTTTGGCACCGCGTGCTGACATTGCCGTGATGAATCCACCCGAATTGAAGCACGCCCCGATCTATCGGTATAACCGTTTCTTTCGTCCGATGTTTGAAAAAGCATGCAACGAAGACGGCATGGAAACCGTCGCGGTGATGCGCGAGCCGATCAGTTGGTTGGGGAGTTGGTATAGATTTCGGCAACGTGACTTCATGCGCGGGAAGCAAAATAGCACCCATGACATCAGTTTTGATACCTTTGTAGATGCCTATACGCAGGGTGACAGACCGGGTTTTGCCAATGTGGGTAGCCAATTCAAATTTCTTGAACCGCGTCCGAATGGAACCTGCGTCACCCATCTGTTCAAATATGAGGAACAGAGTAAATTGATAGCGTTCTTTGAAACCCGTCTTGGAATGCAACTGGCATTGCCACAAGCCAATGTTTAGCCCTCTGGGGATCTGACTTTATCGGCGAAAATAGAAGCAAAACTCCGGCGTAAATGCGTTGAGGAGTTTGAGTTATATGACAGTATTTCTTAGCTAAATTCGTGTCTGTAGCCCTGCTTAATGTAGCTGTTTGTGAACAGTTTCAGTGAGTTCGCTGAGGGAAAACGGTTTCGGTAGGAATACCGAATTTGGGATGCGTGCCTGATTGTCTGAGAAACTATCTTCTGCATAACCAGACACAAACACCACCCGCACCTCGGGTCTTTGCTCTCTGGCTTTTTTGACCCATGTCGGCCCATCCTGCCCCGGCATAATGACGTCAGTTACGAATAAGTCGACGTTGAGGTGATCATCCTCAAGCGTTCGTAAGGCTGATTCTGCCGAGTCAGCCTCGATGACGGTATACCCGCGCAGTCGCAATGCTCTAGAGGCAAAGGCGCGCACTGGCGCCTCGTCCTCGACCAGCAGAATGACACCGTCGCCAACCTTACTGCCAGAGGTGTCTTCCTTGGGCTTAACCACTGCCTTACCAGCCTGTTCATAAACGTCATTGACCGGGAACAACAAGGTAAAGCAGGTGCCGTTTCCAATCACACTATCAACGAAGATATAGCCGCCAGTTTGCTTGACGATCCCGTAAGCCGTGGACAGGCCCAGCCCGGTGCCTTCGCCAACGCGTTTGGTTGTGTAAAACGGTTCAAACACCTTTTGCAATTTGTCGGCTGCGATGCCGGTTCCCTCATCCGCGACCTTAACACTGACGTAATTACCTGGGGGAACTACTGCACGGTCGCGTGTCATTGGTTGCGCCAGAATCAAGCTTTCAGTCTGAACGCGAATTTCACCGCCGTCGGGCATGGCGTCACGCGCGTTTACAACCAGGTTCATCAAAACCTGTTCCAGCTGCCGCTTATCCGCCCGAATCGAGGGCAACACCGGATCATGGTTAAGAGAAAGAGTGACCTTTTCGCCAACCAATCTGTTGAGCAAATGGGTGAGATCAGACAAGGTATCGCGCAGATCAAGCACCTCAGGGCGCAGATTTTGTTTTCGCGAAAAGGCTAAGAGTTGCCCGACCAAAGCCGCAGCCCGATTAGCGTTTTGGTTTATCTGGATGAGATCGCCATAGTCGGGATCACCTTGGTCATGGCGTAGAAGAAGTAAGTCGCAATGACCGGAAATCGCTGTAAGCAGGTTGTTGAAATCATGGGCAACACCGCCTGCAAGCTGTCCAATTGCCTGCATTTTTTGACTTTGGACAAACTGCGCCTCTAGCGTCTTAAGCTCGGTTGCGTCGTTCAGAACAGCGATCAGGGAGGCTGTGTCTCCCTCGACCACTCGGTTCAGAGTGACTTGTACGAACACTTCCTTATCTTGTCTGCGCAGGCGGAGGAATTCCGAGTGATTTTGCCCATGGCCCGCCGCGGCCTCGGCCAACCAGTCTTCGATTGATCTGCCCAGCCCCTCCATCAAGTCGGCCAATTTGGTTTCCTCGTGGATATCGCTTTCGACTAGGCCGCGGGCCATGCGGTTGGCGAGCAATACCTGCCCGTCATGGGACACCTTTAGTAGCGCAACCGGTAGCTCGTCAAAAACGATCAAGCCCCTTTGCACGGCAGGTACATCGGTCGGCAACAGGTAAAATTCCCGCCTGCCCGCTGTTGCCTCAAACTCAGCCACAAGACACTGACGCGGCCCTGCTTCTGTTGCGACCTCGTTGGTCTCTCCGGGGCGCACGGCGACATCCCCAAAAATCTCGACCAGATTTTTGCGGCGATCGCCAAGGAACTCTCGGGCAGCGGCATTCATGAATAGGACTGCACCCGAGCGCCCAACCGCCAACATCGGCAAGCGAGGAGCACCAGAGCCAGCAGCAGTGCGTTCTGCCTGATCCTCAATGTCGACAAAGAACACATCATCCCCAACCTTGCTGACAGTGATTTTCGCGCCCATGTTACGGGTTGAAATCAAATCAACGGCCGAGCCTTTTTCATGGGCAGCAACGATGAGACGCGCGATCAACTCTAGCGGATCGGCTAGTTTACTCGAAAGAGCCTCAACAAGAGACACGCCCGGCCCCATATCGAGGTATTTTTCTGCGGCCTTATTATGCATCAGGGTGGCGGCAGAGCCATCCAACACAAATTGCGGTCGCGGATTGGCGCAAATAACATCGCCAAGAGCCTGATGCGCATAGATACGACGCAACCGCTGTCCCCGGCTAAACATCCAAGCGAGTATCACCATCGAAACAGTCACCATCCCAGCCGTAGTCAGGATGGTTTTTAATTCGGCGCCGGGCGACATATAAGACAAGCCAAAGAATGACAGGCCAATAAAGACGAATACCCCCGCCTTGCGAAATACCCTCTCTGATACAGTTGCAAGCGGACTTGGCGTGAGGGCTATGACGGTCAAACCTAAAATCCTCGCAGTTGGTCACGTATTGGTTTGCCCAAAAACAGTTAACCGCGCCTTAAGACGCAAGGATTTTCACCAAAGCAATACAGTCATAAGTTGTGTAGCGGTATCAGGCTTTGCGCGTCAAGTGTGCTATGAAAAAGCCGTCCCCGCCATCAAACAAGGTAAGTTGGCGAGAATAACTGCATTCCCAACCCGGTGTCTGGTCGATAAACGCGGCCACGCGATCGGCGTTTTCTTCTGCTAAAAGCGAGCACGTCGCATAGGCAAGAATACCGTTTGGCGCCACGAGAGGCGCTGCCGCCGCAAGAATTTCGTCTTGGGTGTTCATCAGACCCTCAAGGTCTGCTTCGCTAAAGCGCCATTTAGCGGCAGGATCACGTCGCCATGCGCCAGTTCCAGAACACGGTGCATCAACAAAAACAACATCATACGGGGCGTTTTCAATGCAATCCTCTTGCTCTAGGATTTGGGCTGCGACGCCTGCACGCTGCATCCGTCTTGGCAGATCACGCATGCGAGCTGCATTGGCGTCATAGGCAAAAAACTCGGCATCAACACGCCCAGCCATTGCGAGCAATTTACCACCGCCACCAGCACAATAATCCAGAATTTTCGTGCCGGATTTTAGCGGCAAACTGTCCACTGCAAATTGGCTGGAGGCGTCTTGCAGCTCTACCAAACCATCAATGTAAGCAACGCTATTGGCAATTTTACGCCCCCCCACAACGGCGGTAAAGGCCGTTGGAGAAAGCGGGTTTGGTTCACAAGTAATTTGTTCACTTTCAAGAGCTT
This sequence comes from uncultured Cognatishimia sp., assembly GCA_964021645.1. Classification (GTDB taxonomy): domain Bacteria; phylum Pseudomonadota; class Alphaproteobacteria; order Rhodobacterales; family Rhodobacteraceae; genus CANLDA01. The sequence goes on from CAXIAD010000014.1 coordinate 5,147, forward strand.
GCAGCGCGTCTTCAACGCTACCTTTCTTGGAATTGACGCGGATATTGACCGGCGCTCTTTGGCGCAAGCACTGTTCATTTTTCGCAAAATCATCGCCCAATGAACGCTGCATATAAGGGACCAACCAGTCGGGCAAATCAATCGCGCCCTCATTGGTGGTTTCGATCAATTCGTCACCTTCGAGAGCGGGTGAACCATAGGCCGAACCATCAAAAATACGTTCAAGATCAGCGCCTTGCTCGCGCATCAGGCCGATCATTAGCTGCCGTGAGCTATCTCCCCCGCCCAACTGGGCGAGGCTGTTTTTACGCCGCAACACATCATACACATGATCCCGAACCGCTCTGCGATCTTTCGATCCCGCATAACGCGAACGTCGGGCCCATGCGGTAAGCGTCTTTTCAGCCGCCGTGCCAGCCAGAATTTCGTCAATTAAATCAATCGCTGTCTGAACACGTGCTGCGGGGGTCATTAGCCAATCCTATAATTCGGGCTTTCGCGCGTGATTTGAACATCATGCACATGGCTTTCTTTCAGGCCAGCCCCGGTGATTTTTACAAAGTTACAGTTCTTGCGCATTTCTGGAACAGTTGCACAGCCTGTGTAGCCCATCGCGGCACGCAATCCACCAACCAATTGATGAACAACGGTCCCTGCTGTGCCTTTGTAGGGCACTTGGCCTTCGATGCCTTCGGGAACCAGTTTATCACTGGCTGCGTCCTTTTGGAAATAACGATCCGCAGAGCCGCGTGCCATGGCGCCAAGAGAACCCATGCCACGATAGCTTTTGAAGCTACGGCCTTGATAAAGAATGACCTCTCCTGGGCTTTCGTCTGTGCCCGCGATCATAGAGCCCACCATCGCACAGCTAGCGCCTGCGGCAATCGCCTTGGCAAAATCACCGGAAAACTTGATGCCGCCATCCGCAATAATCGGGATATCACCCGCTGCGGCAACGCAATCCATAACGGCGGTTAGCTGTGGCACGCCGACGCCTGCAACCATACGGGTAGTACAGATGGAACCCGGCCCGATGCCAACCTTCACCGCATCAGCGCCCGCGCCGATCAAGGCTCTGGTGGCCTCACCAGTGACGACGTTTCCGACAACGATCTGAACATCGCCTGCAATAAGCTTGGCACGCTCGACGGCGACGGCGACGCTTTCGGAATGGCCATGAGCGGTGTCGATCAGCACCATGTCAGCACCCGCATCAATCAGGGCCTCTGTGCGCTCGAATCCTGCATCGCCAACGGTGGAGGCGGCGGCGACGCGCAAACGCCCCAGATCATCCTTGCAGGCGGTTGGGTTCAGCACAGCCTGTTCGGTGTCTTTGAGGGTGAGCAAGCCCGTTAGTTTGCCACTGCCGTCGGTGACGAGCAATTTTTCGATGCGCCGCGCCTTCATCAGGCTTTTGGCCTCTTCTAGGTCAGCAGGCTCGTGTAGGATGGCCAGATCGTTGGTTGTCATCATCACAGAAACCGGCGTGTCGTCTGAAGTCGCAAAACGCATGTCACGGTTGGTCACAATGCCAACAACGCGGCCATTTTCGTCGGTCACGGGGAAACCTGTGACCCGGTAGCGTTCTTGCAGCACTTTGGCATCGGCCAGCGTTTGGTTGGCGTTCAGGGTGATCGGATTATAAACGATACCTGAGATAAAGCGTTTCACCCGGCGTACATCACGGCTTTGATCTGCGATGTTAAGGTTACGGTGAATAACCCCCATTCCGCCAGCCTGTGCCATTGCGATGGCCATGCGGGCCTCGGTCACAGTGTCCATTGCCGAACTCAGCAGAGGGATATTCAAAGCAATTGATTTTGTGACTTGGGTGCGCGTGTCCGCGGTGCTGGGCATCACGCTGGACGCAGCCGGAACAAGCAGGACATCATCAAAAGTAAGGGCCTCACGAATCTCCATCACACATCTCCTTGGGTGGGGTCGTTTGGCGGTTTCCTATTGCATGGATGCCGCCCTAGGGAAAGGCCAATTGTTTAAAGTAACCCCAAAAAACAGAGCCTGATTAAGCGCCACGGGGTGCCAGTGGAATAAGAGATCGGGGTGGGGCGAAAATTGGCAATAAATTTGCGTGGATAGCGTAAAAATTGCGAAAGTGACGCGGCTTAGCAGAAAATTGCCGCTGATTGCCTTTCTCTTTTGCGTTCTCGGACTATGGTCGGCCAACGCGAACATCAATCCAGAGGTTTTTCATGTCCAGCGACCCCCTCGTCATTTTTACCCCTTCCGGCAAAAGAGGCCATTTTCCCGCGGGGACTCCGGTTTTAACCGCAGCACGACAATTGGGGGTGGACCTTGATTCTGTCTGTGGCGGACGCGGTATTTGCTCTAAATGCCAAATCACCCCGTCCTACGGCGAATTCCCTAAACATGGGCTGACCGTCGCTGACGATGCCCTGTCCGAGTGGAACTCTGTTGAACAACGCTATGAGGACAAGCGTGGGCTAAAATCAGGGCGCCGCCTCGGGTGCCAGGCCACGGTTCAGGGGGATATCGTCATTGATGTGCCGCCAGAAAGCCAAGTGCACAAGCAAGTGGTGCGTAAACGTGCCGAGGTGCGTGACATCACCATGAACCCGTCTACGCGGTTGTTTTATGTTGAGGTCGAAGAACCCGACATGCACAAACCTTCCGGTGATTTGGAGCGCCTGATCGAAGCGCTGGATCAACAATGGGAATTGAAAGATGTGCAGACCGATCTGCATATCTTGCATTATATGCAATCTGCGCTGCGCAAGGGGGGCTGGAAGGTTACTGTTGCTGTGCATTTGGGCAATGAGACCACCCCCCCCAAGATCATGCACATCTGGCCCGGATACTATGAGGGCTCTATCTATGGGCTTGCCGTGGATTTGGGATCAACGACGATTGCGGCGCATCTGTGTGATTTGCAAACCGGTGATGTTGTGGCCTCTTCTGGGATCATGAACCCGCAAATCCGTTTTGGCGAAGATTTGATGAGCCGGGTGTCTTATTCGATGATGAATAAGGGCGGTGATCAGGAGATGACCAACTCTGTACGTGAGGGCATGAATGCGTTGTTTGTGCAAATCGCGGATGAGGCGGGCATCGACAAAGAGCTGATTGTGGACTCAGTATTTGTTTGCAATCCGGTTATGCACCACCTGTTTTTGGGCATAGATCCATTTGAATTGGGACAAGCGCCCTTTGCGCTTGCGACATCGGATTCGTTGTCGTTGCGGGCCACTGATTTGGATTTGGAAATTCATCCTGCTGCGCGGGTTTACTTGTTGCCATGTATCGCGGGCCATGTTGGTGCGGATGCCGCGGCTGTTGCCTTGTCAGAGGCACCAGACAAGTCTGAGGATCTGGTGTTGGTGGTGGATGTTGGCACAAACGCCGAGATTTTGCTGGGTAATCGCGAAAAAGTGTTGGCGTGTTCTTCGCCAACAGGGCCAGCTTTTGAGGGCGCGCAGATTTCCTCGGGTCAGCGGGCGGCACCTGGTGCTATTGAGCGTGTGGAAATTGACCCCGTCACCAAGGAACCGCGGTTCCGCGTAATCGGATCGGATATTTGGTCGGATGAGGACGGTTTTGCTGAGGCAATCGCAACCTCGGGCATTACGGGGATTTGCGGGTCTGGCATTATTGAGGCCATTGCAGAAATGCGCATGGCCGGATTGCTGGATGCAAGCGGGCTTATTGGCTCTGCCGAGCAAACCGGCACAGAACGGTGCATTTTGGACGGGCGTACAAATTCATACACCATGTGGGATGGGTCGGCCGATGGCGGGCCAACGATCACCATCACAAACCCCGATATTCGCGCCATTCAGATGGCCAAGGCTGCGCTTTATTCGGGTGCGCGTTTGTTGATGGATAAATTCAACGTGGATTCAGTGGACCGTGTGGTTCTGGCTGGTGCGTTTGGTGCGCACATCAGCGCCAAACACGCCATGGTATTGGGCATGATCCCTGATTGCCCGATTGAGAAAGTCACCAGTGCCGGGAACGCTGCGGGAACTGGCGCGCGAATTGCCTTGCTGAACACCGAGGCGCGCACGGAAATTGAAAAAACCGTTAAGTGGATCGAAAAGATCGAAACAGCCGTTGAGCCACGGTTCCAAGAGCATTTTGTCAATGCTTCGGCGATCCCCAACTCTGCAGAGCCTTTCCCGATCCTTGCAAGCATTGTGACCCTGCCTGACGTCAGCTTTAACACTGGTGGTGATAGCGAGGGATCAGGTGGACGCCGTCGTCGGCGGCGTTGATTTGGGTGCCACGCGTTGTGATCTATGAATAATTGGCAGGGCGTGTCGTTTTGAATGACGCGCCCTGCCCCAACACTGGCCTACAAGAATTTGCACATGGTTTCAGGACTGCGGCCTTGACCTCCTCCTGACCATTGGATACCTCGACCAACAGGCGGGTATGGTGAAAAGGTATCACGGCAGCTTCCCAAGCTTTAGTTACGGGTTCAATTCCCGTTACCCGCTCCAATAAATAACTCTGGAAATCCCCTCTTTATATTAGTTTTGCGTGTATTTCGCGATACGGGTACCGCTTTGCCAGGACCAAAATGGGGTGTCTGGGGGGCACGGGAATATCAATTCCGGAGTTTCACCTAAGCCAATAAGCCAGCCTTTGTAATAGCTCAGGCAGTTGTGTCACATCTACAAGTGTTAAGAAAACTGCGGCCAACCATGACACTCAACAATCGGGTTTAGTGCCACGTTAGTGCTCATATATGGCTTACGCTATGTGGTTTGCCAGCCTCCTAGAGGATGACTAATACTAGTTACAGTGCATTAGAATGATTTGGGCAACGGTTCAGTAGTTTTTTGTGACAACGAAATTTCATCTCAGGAGCTATCTGGTGGGCGCTTTTTCATTTTTGGTGGCGTCGTTCGGCATTATCACTCTTTCCTTTGCGGACAATAATTCAATCGAACTTGGTGACGTATTTCGAACATTCATCACTATTGTTCCTATGTTCAGTTTGTTTTCCACTTTTATCTTCTTGGTAATATTTGGAATGATGGGGTCTTGGGTGAATTCTTTGGTGGTGACCATGAATGGGACTGCCCAAGGAGCGCATCTGAGAAAAACACTTCGGTTCCTAATCTACACAGACCGTTGATTGGGCAGATCAAGTTTAAAATTATTGCGGAGAACCGAATGCACCGCAATTTGTCCATTTTTTGAAGAACTTAACTATAGATTTAGTTAGTCGATGGGGGCGAGGTGTCCCGCGTAGAATGGACGCAGAAAAGCAATCTATAGATAATTGCCTTCCGACTAAATATTATCTGAAACGAAAAAAAATGGAGGGCAATTGCCCCCCAATAGTTTCGCCACTCAAGCTCACTCATTGATATACCGCTCGTTTTTTTGCCTGCGGCCTGAGTGTCGTGCCAAGGCAGGCGCACCTACCTCGTGTCTTGTGCCTAGGCCTGTCGGTAAACTGCAACGGGGCCTAGGTGTTTTGCGTTAGATATGGATTAGCTACAGCCGCTGGTGCCGCCACAGGTGTTACATTTCATACATGTTCCGTTGCGGACCAATGTGTAGTTGCCACAATCGCCACAAGGGTCACCCTCATAGCCCTGCATTTTGGCCTTGGAGCGGGCATCCATGCCGAGAACGGCACTTGTTGTGGTGGTGGTGGAGGCCACGCTAAGGGTTGCGCTGTCGGTGCCTGTTGTCACGCTTGCGGCAACGGTTTCCGGCACAAGGGTTGCCAGAGCGTGGGCCGGATCAGCCTGACCGCCATTCAGGACCACAAGATCCTGAGGTACGCGTTTGCGCAGATAGCCGGTCGAGCTGATCTGTTTGAGCACCTCAAGCGAACGCGTGGCAGCCGTGTCGGTGATCTCGGAGATATTGCTAAGGCTCTCTTGGTCGCCGCGCCCGATATCGTCGAAAGTCGCGCCTTGTGGTTTCACATGGGCGAGGTCGGTGCGATCAAGATAGCTAACGGCAAGTTCGCGGAAGATATAATCAAGGATAGAGGTAGCATTCTTGATGCTGTCATTGCCCTGAACCATGCCGGCGGGTTCGAATTTAGTGAAGGTAAAGGCATCCACGAATTCCTCTAGCGGAACACCGTATTGCAGGCCAACCGATACCGCGATGGCAAAGTTGTTCATCATCGCGCGAAAGCCTGCGCCCTCTTTGTGCATGTCGATGAAAATCTCGCCAAGGGAGCCGTCAGAATATTCACCGGTACGCAGATAAACTTTGTGGCCGCCTACATTGGCCTTTTGGGTGTAGCCCTTGCGGCGCTGGGGCATTTTTTCGCGGTGACGATTGATGACCTCTTTGATCACAATCTTTTCGACGATTTTCTCAGCTAAAACCCGGGCCTTTTCTTGGGGGTTTCCGCTTTCGAGGATTTCGGCGGCCTCGTCATCGTCTTCGACCAAGGAAGCAGCAAGGGGTTGGCTGAGTTTTGAACCATCACGATACAGTGCGTTGGCCTTGACGCCCAAGGACCAGCTAAGCTCGTAGGCGTTTTGGCAATCTTGGATGGTTGCGTCGTTTGGCATGTTGATGGTTTTTGAAATCGCGCCCGAGATAAAGCTTTGGGCGGCGGCCATCATGGTGATGTGGCTATTCACATCCAGATAGCGTTTGCCGGTTTTACCGCAGGGGTTGGCGCAATCAAAAATGCTGTAGTGTTCTTTTTTCAGGTGCGGCGCGTTTTCTAGCGTCATGGTTCCGCATACGTGGTTGTTTGCGGCCTCAATATCCTGACGGCTGAAGCCGAGGTGTGACAGCAGATCAAATGTTGGGTCGTTCAGTTTTTCAGTCGGTAGGCCCAATACGTTGGCGCAGAATGCCTCGCCCAGTGTCCACTGATTGAACACGAAGCGGATATCAAAGGCGGCTGCAAGGGCTGCCTCGATCTTATCCAACTCATTTTGACCAAAGCCGTGGCCAACCAATGAGGTGTGATTGATGCCCGGCGCATTGCCAAGGGAAGCATGACCCACGGCGTGACTGACGATCTCTTCGATCTCGGCGGAGCCATAGCCGAGTTTTTCCAAGGCCGCGGGAACCGAACGGTTGATAATTTTGAAATAACCACCGCCCGCAAGTTTCTTGAATTTCACCAGGGCGAAATCTGGTTCGATCCCTGTAGTGTCGCAATCCATCACCAGACCAATGGTGCCGGTTGGCGCGATGACCGATGTTTGCGCATTGCGGAAGCCATGTTTCTCACCAAGGCTAAGTGCCTCGTCCCAGCTGCTTTTGGCCAGTTCAATCAAGGTTTGATCCGGGCAATTTGCGTGATCCAAAGGCACAGGCATAACTGCAAGACCTTCGTAGCCGTCGGTCGCGCCATAGGCGGCGTTGCGGTGATTTCTAATGACTCGCAGCATATGTTTAGAGTTGCGTTTGTAGCCATCAAACGGGCCGAGATTTTGCGCCATTTCGGCGGACGTCGCATAAGAAACGCCCGTCATGATCGCTGTTAATGCTGCGGCCAAGGCGCGGCCTTCGTCGCTGTCATATCCAAAGCCCATGTTCATCAACAGGCCGCCAATATTGGCATAGCCCAAACCAAGGGTGCGGAAATCATAGGAGCGCTGGGCGATCTCTTTTGACGGGAATTGCGCCATCATGACGGAGACTTCTAGCGTCACTGTCCATAGACGGGTGGCGTGCATGTAATCCTCAGCCTGAAACACGCCATCTTTAAGGAAGGTCAGCAGGTTCATCGAGGCAAGGTTACAAGCAGTATCATCCAGCAGCATGTATTCGGAACAAGGGTTTGAACCGCGAATTTCGCCATCTTCGGGGCAGGTATGCCAAGCATTAACGGTGTCATGGTATTGAATGCCGGGATCGGCACAGGCCCAAGCCGCGTGGCCCACGTCTTCCCACAGTTTGCGGGCCTTGATTGTCTTGGCAACTGAGCCATCAACGCGGCGAAGCAATTCCCAATCAGCGTCATCTTTGACGGCCTGCAAAAAGGCATCTGTTACGCGAATGGAGTTATTGGAATTTTGGCCCGAAACGGAAGCATATGCCTCGCTATCCCAATCGGTATCATAGGTCGGGAATTCAATGCTGTCGTAGCCTTGTTTCGCATAATCAAGAACACGTTTGACATAAGTTTCGGGGATTGCCACTTTTTTGGCACCACGAATGGCCGTTTTTAATTGGTCGTTCTTTTGCGGATCAACTGCGTCTTCGCTGCTGCCATCCCAGACGCGAATAGCGCCAAAAATCTCATTCAGCTTTTCTTCGTGCATCTTGGAGCCAGCAACAATGCAGGCCACTTTTTGCTCTTCGGTCACTTTCCAGCTGATGAATTCTTCGATGTCGGGATGGTCGGCGTCGCAGATCACCATTTTGGCCGCACGACGCGTGGTGCCGCCGGATTTAATCGCGCCAGCAGCACGATCGCCGATTTTAAGGAACCCCATGAGGCCGGATGATTTACCCCCCCCTGAAAGGGGTTCGTTTGCAGCGCGCAGGCTGGAGAAGTTTGTGCCCGTGCCTGAACCGTATTTGAAGAGGCGAGCCTCGCGCACCCACAAATCCATGATGCCGCCATCGCCCACCAGATCATCGCTGACCGATTGGATGAAGCAGGCGTGTGGTTGAGGATGCTCATAGGCGCTGGTGGATTTTGTTAGCTTGCCGCTTTGGTAATCGACATAGTAGTGGCCCTGCCCCGGCCCGTCGATGCCATAGGCCCAATGCAGGCCGGTATTGAACCACTGTGGGCTGTTGGGCGCTGCGCGTTGCGAGGCTAGCATATAGCGCATCTCGTCGAAATAGGCCTGAGCATCAGATTCGCGCGAGAAGTAGCCGCCCTTCCAACCCCAATAGGTCCATGCCCCTGCAAGACGGTCGAAAACCTGTTTTGCGGATGTTTCGCCAATTTTCTCGTCATCACCGTCTGGGATTGAACGCCACAAAAACTCCGGGACGCCCTTTTCTTTTACACGTTTGGATTTGGTCGGAACCCCTGCCCGGCGGAAATATTTTTGGGCTATGACGTCACTGGCGACTTGGCTCCAGCTGGAGGGCACCTCGACTTCGTCTAGACGAAATACAATGGTGCCGTCAGGGTTCCTGATTTCTGACACTGTGGTCACGAAATCCAAATCTGAGTAAGCGTCTTGCCCTGCCTTGGTGAATCTTCTCTCGATTTTCATGTTTGCCTCTGTCCCAGCGATAACCACAGTGTTTTTGTCAAAACAGACCAATTTACTTGGCCCGCGTGCGATTTCTGGGAAAACCTCGCAGGGAAAATCAACCAATGCCCGGCGAAAGCGCCGTGCCCAGGGTATTCCGAGAAACCTCTCGGGTGCTAATTTGATTTCCGTCCCTGCGTGATCTTCGAAACCACTATATGTTGTGGTAATCCTGATCCGCCCACACAATCTGGCGTAGGAGTGGGTATTCGGTCAACGATTTTATTTGGGGAAATGGCATAAAAATTCTGTTGACCGGACACCGAATAGCGGCGTGTTTACGCGGTGTTTATGATTCCAAAACTTAACAGGTGGTTAATACAGTGAAGGTCGTGCTGAAGCCGTTAAAGCGAAGCATCTATTTTTAATAGAATAATTGGAAATTGGGGTGAGATTGAAATTGTTACCCACAAGATGTTGTGGATAAAATTCACCCTCTTCTAGATATACGCAAATTGTGATTTTGTTACCCAGAAACGACACCTCATGACGTCAATGCCAGTGACACAAAAGAATTTTCGATGATTTGCGGGGAGAATCAACCCAAACCATTATCTACCCCAGCAAGCTGAGATAGTAAGGTTTGGATTTGATAGAAGTGGTCGGGGCGGCGAGATTCGAACTCACGACCCCCTGTACCCAAAACAGGTGCGCTACCAGACTGCGCTACGCCCCGGACCGTTCGCACCGTCTAAACCCGACACACAAAATTGAAAAGAGGAAAATGACCGAAATCTGCGCTTTCGCAAAAATAATTACTCGCAAGGCCAAATGGCGAGATTGGAAGCAATTGACGGATGTTGAATCTGGCTTCCTGCAACAATTCCCATCGCTTGCGCGAGACCTGCATTTATCTCAAGGACGTATTGAACGGGAGTGACACTGGGTATCGTGGTGAGATCCTGAGGACGGGCGTTTGAATGTACCTGCACAAGGCTCCCCCGTGAATCGATAAACAGCAGATCCAAGGGGATCAGTGTGTTTTTCATCCAGAAGGTAACATATTGCTGGCTCGGATAGACAAAAAGCATGCCAGAGCCTGCTGACATCTCTGTTCGGTGCATCAGACCAAGGGCGCGACTGTCATCGGAATCAGCTACCTCAACACGGAATCGGGCAAAGCCCCACTCCCCTTGCAGAGAAACTGTGTCCTCTCGGCACGCCGCAGCAGCACCGGAACACAATAAAAGGCACGCGAACACGCGTGCCAATTGATTTACTGTTATACGTCGTCCTGAGCGTTTGCCGCTTCCCATACGCATACCTCGGTTGCCATGCGCCCACGTGTACCATCCATGACACGTAAGGAAATAGCCTCTCCCGGTTGAAGGTCAGATAATCCCGATCTGCGGAGGACTTCTACGTGGACAAAAATATCTTCGGAACGACCAAAAATATTTGCGAACCCGAACCCTTTGCCTTTGTCGAACCATTTCACTCGCGCAGGTTCCAACGGTGCATTTCGTATCTCTTCGGGATCTAAATCCTGAAAATCTGCGAGTGTCACCCCGTCGGGACTATCTGGCGGATCAATGCGGAAAATTTCGACAGCCTGCACGCCGCGATCTGTTTCCTGTATCGATAACTCAATGGGCGCGGCATCTGCCACGGAACTCTGGCCGAAATTCCTTAGAACATTCGCATGCAAAAGAATATCGGGACCACCACTATCTGAGACCACAAATCCGAAGCCCTTTAAAGGGTCGAACCATTTGACCTGCCCTGTGATTCTAAGGGCAGCTTTTTTATTCATACTCAACGCCTTAACCTACGACACTCCATCCCCAGAGTAAGACAATATTGCTCTAAATAATGAGCAACGGCAAGCGAAAAATATCTTGTGTTTCATAGGTTTGCATTTGGCGTGACGTGAATGTCACGTGAAAATCAGGGGCATAACCGGTCAATTTCCCAGGCATCAGATTGGTTTTCCCGACGCCAAACAAACCGATCATGCAACCGATAGGCACCGTCCGCCCAAAACTCGATTTCCACAGGGATAATTCGAAATCCACCCCAATGAGCGGGTCTTGTCGGGGCAGTGCCTTGGATGGCAGTCACCTTGGCGACCTTGGCCATCAACGCGGCGCGCGAACCAAGCGGGCGAGATTGATCGGACGCCCAAGCCCCCAAACGGCTTTTGAGAGAGCGCGACGCATAGTAAACATCTGCCTGCGGGCCATCCTCACGCTCGACAATGCCGCGCACTCGGATTTGGCGGCGCAGGGATTTCCAATGCATGACAAAGGCTGCCTTGCCGGTTGCGTCAATTTCTTGTGCCTTGGCGCTCTCGTAGTTGGTGTAGAAAACGAATGCGCTTGCCTCGATTTCTTTTAGCAGGACCATCCGCGCATTTGGCATCCCTGAGGCATCAACCGTCGACAAGGCGATCGCATTCGGATCATTCGCCTCTACTGTTTCTGCCTCGGCCAACCATTTCTTGGCAATGACAAACGGGTCATCCCCAGTAAAAATCCCTTTTCGATCGCTCATTTTTGTCTCCAACCGTAGATTTGGTCTGCTTTTCAATCACTGCATGCACTTGATGCACTAGGGACTATCGCCTAAACGTCCTTTAACCGGATTAAGGGGACGGAGTGAACTGAATGTCAAACAATCTGATGGCTGGCAAAAAAGGCCTTATAATGGGCCTAGCCAACGATAAATCCATCGCCTGGGGAATTGCAAAGGCGTGTGCTGATGCAGGCGCTGAACTGGCATTCACCTATATGGGCGATGCTTTCAAGAAACGCGTCCTGCCTCTTGCGGAGCAGCTGGGCGTTACAAAGATGTATGATTGCGACGTATCTGATGCGTCTTCGATCGACGCAGCCTTTGCGGAAATCAGCGAAGACTGGGGCGACATCGACTTTTTGGTTCATGCCATTGGCTTTTCCGATAAGAACGAATTGCGCGGACGTTACGTCGATACCAGTCGCGACAATTTCCTAATGACGATGGATGTAAGCTGCTACAGTTTTACCGCCGTTGCGCAACGCGCCGAGAAGTTGATGAAAAACGGCGGCTCTATGCTGACGTTGACCTATTATGGTGCCGAGCAGGTTATGCCGCATTACAATGTGATGGGCGTGGCCAAGGCGGCGCTTGAGGCATCGGTTAAATATATGGCCGAGGATCTGGGCAAAGATGGCATTCGGGTGAATGCGATTTCTGCGGGCCCAATTAAGACATTGGCCGCCTCGGGTATTGGCGATTTCCGCTATATCCTGAAATGGAACGAACTTAACTCTCCGCTGCGTCGCAATGTGACCATTGATGATGTTGGTAATTCTGCGCTGTATTTGCTGTCTGATTTGGGCAGCGGTGTCACGGGTGAGAACCTGCATGTTGACGCCGGATATCACGTAGTTGGCATGAAGGCGGTTGATGCGCCTGATATTGATGCCGTCACCGGGAGAAAATAAATGAGCGAACGCCTGCCCCATGAAAAGGGATTCCATATCAGTTGGGATCAAATTCACCGAGACAGCCGTGCGCTTGCGTGGCGGCTTGATGGTCAAGGGCCTGATGATGGGGCTTGGCGTGCGGTTGTTGCCATTACCCGCGGTGGTATGGCTCCGGCGATGATTGTCAGTCGGGAACTGGACATTCGCACGGTCGATACCATCAGCGTGAGATCGTATCACCACCAAGATCAAGGCGAAGCCGAGATTCTTAAGATGCCTGACATTTCTATTGCAGGTGATGGTGAGGGCATATTGATCATTGATGATCTTGTCGACAGTGGCAAAACCTTGGAAAAAGTTCGTGAATTGCTGCCTAAGGCGCATTTTGCGACCGTATATGCCAAACCCAAGGGGCGCCCGCAGGTTGATACCTTTATCACTGAGGTATCGCAGGACACTTGGATTTTCTTCCCGTGGGACATGGCACTGCAATATGTAGAGCCGTATCGCGGATCAGACTGACGTGACTAGATAACACCAAACCACGCCCTCTTAGACAGGATGCTTGCAATGAACAGAACCCGCACACAGCGCTCCTTTGCTCCGCCGGTTATGGAAGCTCGCAGATGGATGGAGGGCGTGGTTTTCGGGGAAGACAAACCCCTAATCAATGTATCCCAAGCGGCACCGGTTGATGCGCCCCCGCTGGCATTGCGTCAACATATTGCGGAAACAGCCCTAAATTGCGCGGAGGCCCATCTGTATGGTCCGGTTTTGGGATTGCCCGAGCTGTGTAGCGAAGTAGCGACGCAGTGGTCTATGGCTTATCATGGCGATATTTCTGCTGCGCAGGTTGCAATCACATCAGGCTGCAATCAGGCATTTTGTGCTGCAATTACATCGTTATGCGATGAGGGGGACGAGGTTATTTTGCCCAGCCCTTGGTATTTCAATCACAAAATGTGGCTTGATATGCAGGGGATCAATACTCGCCCTCTGACAACTGGTGCGGATTTATTGCCTGATCCAGACAATGCGGCATCGCTGATCACTGCTAAAACACGCGCGATTGTGCTTGTCACGCCTAACAATCCTGGTGGTGTTGAATACCCTGCCGAGCTGGTTCAGGCGTTTTACGAGATCGCAAGACACCACAAGATCGCGTTGATTATTGATGAAACCTATCGTGATTTTGACTCGCGCAGCGGTGCACCACATAATTTGTTTAGCGACCCCGAATGGCATCATACCCTTATCCAGCTATATTCGTTTTCCAAGGCCTATAGGCTGACAGGTCACCGCGTTGGCGCGATGGTTGCCAGTGAGGAACGCCTGGCGGAGGCAGAGAAATTCCTGGATTCGGTGGCAATTTGTCCGAACCAATTGGGGCAACATGCTGCCCTTTGGGGCATGCAAAACCTATCGCAATGGTTGGCTGGAGAGCGGTTGGAAATTCTAGATAGGCGCGCCGCAATAAGCGATAATTTTTCCAAGATTGCATCTGAGGGTTGGAAATTATTGGGTGTTGGGGCCTATTTCGCCTATTTGGAGCACCCATTTGAGATGGCGTCGGATGAGCTTGCCCGTAATCTTGTGCAAAACGCTCATATTTTGGCACTTCCGGGGACAATGTTTACGCCAGAGAACGATGCCTTGGGGCAAAAACAGCTGCGCATTGCCTTTGCCAATGTTGAACGGGCGGAAATCGAGACATTGTTTGATCGGATGGCGCATTACGCCCCATAATCAGTGTCATATGGCAGCTAATACCAAGCCGCCATGATAGTTGCGCCTTCGCCTCTTGCCCCTGCTGGGTGCACGTCGTAGACAATCGCAAAGCAAAATTACCGCACACGCAGGGGGCCACATGTCCAAGAGTAATTCGATATCAAAAACAATGATCTGGATTCTGATGGGCATGCTGATCCTTGGATTAGGCGGCTTTGGTGTTACCAATCTTGGCGGTACACTTCGCAGCATCGGCTCGGTTGAAGATAAAGATATCGACATCAACGCCTATGCGCGTGCGTTGCAGAATGAAATCAACGCAATTCAGACCCAAACAGGTCAGACGCTTAGTTTTGCGCAAGCGCAAGCTTATGGGGTTGATCGTTCGTTGTTGGCACGCTTGGTCACAAGTCGCGCCTTGGATGCAGAGGCCGCGCGCCTTGGTCTATCGCTGGGCGATGAAATGCTAAGTCGTCAACTTGTCGATATTTCGGCATTCCAAGGGTTGGATGGCAGTTTTGATCGTGATGCATATCGCTTTGCATTGGACAATGCTGGCCTGTCTGAATCCCAGTTTGAGGCCGATATTCGCGAAGAAACTGCCCGAACCTTGCTTCAGGGCGCGATTATGGGTGGCATTGCAGAGTCTGATGTCTATGCCGACGCTATTCTTAGTTATCTGGCGGAGCGGCGCAGTTTTGAATGGGTCAGCCTGACCGCATCGGATTTGGATACGCCGATCGGTGCCGTAACTGATACACAACTGCAAACCTATTACGACGAAAACATTGCAGCCTATATGCGCCCCGCAACGCGCGAGATTTCATATATCTGGCTCAGCCCGGACATGTTGATTGATAGTGTGGACGTTGATGAAGACAGCCTGAAAGAGCTGTTCGCCTCACGTATCAGCGAGTTTGAGCAGCCAGAGCGCCGCCTTATTGAGCGTTTGGCATTTTTGGATAGTGTCGAAGCAGATGCCGCCCGCGCACGTCTAAGCAATGGTGAGATTTCGTTTGATGCATTGGTGCAAGAACGTGGGCTGTCACTAAGTGATGTGGATATGGGGGATGTTGCGGCATCCGAGTTAGGCCAAGCTGCGCAAATGGTTTTTGAGGCAAATCCCGGTGCCGTTGTTGGCCCAGCCCCATCTGATCTTGGCCCCGCCATTTTCAGGGTAAATGGTATTTTGCCAGCGAAGTCCGTCAGTTTTGAAGAGGCGCGCCCTGCCCTTCGTGAAGAGCTGGCAGCAACCCGTGCCCGCCGTGAGATTGATGCGCAAATCAATGATGTTGATGATTTATTGGCGGCCGGTGCCACTCTTGAAGAGATTGCTGACGAAACCGAGATGCAACTGGCATCTGTGGTCTGGCACGCTGGCGTGAGCGATGGCATTGCTGGTTATGATGCGTTTCGGGCAACCGCCAGCGCAGTGACACCAGAAGATTTCCCGGAGATCGAGCAACTTTCTGATGGGGGTATATTCGCGATCCGGCTTGAGGGAGATACGGCAGCAAGCCCGTCCCCGCTGGAAGATATCAAGGATACAGTGACCGCTGATTGGGCACGTGTGGAAACGGTAAAGGCATTGCAGGTTAAGGCCAGCGCATTGGTGGGACGTTTGCAAGAGACTGCTGATTTTGTTTCGTTGGGCTTAACACCTCAGCAAGAAAGCGAATTGATCCGCAGCTCATTTGTGGCTGATGCGCCTCAAGCGTTGATCCAGACCGTTTTTGCGATGGACACAGCAGAGGTACAAGCGGTTGAAGGCAACACCAATGTCATCATCGTAAAGCTGACAGAGATCCTTGCGCCTGATTACAGCAATCCTGAAATTGAGACGACGCGCGACGCGGTAAAGCAGCAGTATGTCGCTGGGGTCGCGCAGGATGTTTTTGACGCCTATACACGCGCGTTACAAAGCAGCATGGACATACAGCTCAATCAACAGGCCATTAACGCGGTTCACGCGAATTTCCAATAATCTCTGAAAGGCGCTTGAACGTGGCTTTGACACCCTCATTTGAAACGTTTCGTACCGAATACGAAGCTGGGCGTAATCAGATCGTGTATACGCGTCTTGCGGCGGATTTGGACACGCCTGTTTCGCTGATGTTAAAACTGACAGGTGCTCAAAAAGACGCCTTTATGTTGGAATCAGTCACGGGTGGTGAGGTGCGCGGGCGCTATTCTATCATCGGCACCAAGCCAGACTTGATTTGGAAATGTCATGGTAAAACGGCCTCTCTTAATCGCAATGCCCGGTTTGATGCGGACGCTTTTGAAGATCAAGAACAAGAGCCGCTAACCGCATTACGGGCGCTGATTGACGAAAGCCGTATTGAGCTGCCGGATGATCTGCCTCAGGCAGCGGCCGGGCTATTTGGTTATCTTGGCTATGATATGATCCGGTTGGTGGAACATCTGCCAAATGTGAACCCCGATCCGTTGGGCTTGCCTGATGCGTGCCTGTTGCGCCCTTCAGTTGTGGCTGTTCTTGATGGCGTAAAGGGTGAGGTGACGGTTGTGTCGCCCGCGTGGGTAAGTGAGGGGCAATCAGCCCGCGCCGCCTATGCGCAGGCCGCCGAGAGGGTGATGGACGCTGTGCGCGATCTCGAACGCTCCATGCCGCAGGCCGCGCGGGATCTGGGAGATGCCGAAGAAGTGGCCGAACCTGTGTCGAATTTCACAAAGTCCGGATACCTTGAAGCTGTTGAAAAGGCGAAAGAATACATCAAGGCGGGTGATATCTTTCAGGTCGTACCAGCGCAGCGCTGGACCCAAGAGTTTCCTCTGCCGCCGTTTTCTTTGTACCGGTCTTTGCGACGCACCAACCCATCCCCGTTTATGTTCTATTTCAACTTTGGCGGATTTCAGGTTGTAGGGGCCAGCCCCGAAATTTTGGTGCGGGTGTTTGGTGATGAGGTCACTATTCGCCCCATCGCAGGCACACGTCCACGCGGGGCCACACCCGAGGAAGATAAGGCGCTAGAGCTTGATCTCATGTCGGACAAGAAAGAGCTGGCAGAGCATCTGATGCTTTTGGATCTTGGACGCAATGACACCGGACGTGTTTCCAAGATTGGCACTGTGCGCCCGACCGAACAATTCATCATCGAGCGATATAGCCATGTAATGCATATCGTTTCTAATGTGGTTGGTGAATTGGCCGATGATCAGGACGCGATAAGTGCGTTTTTTGCCGGAATGCCCGCAGGCACGGTATCGGGTGCGCCCAAGGTGCGGGCAATGGAAATCATTGACGAGTTGGAGCCCGAAAAGCGCGGACTTTATGGCGGTGGTGTCGGATATTTCTCGGCGGGCGGGGATATGGACATGTGTATCGCCTTGAGAACTGCCGTGGTGCAGGATCAAAAGTTGTATATTCAGGCTGGGGGCGGCGTTGTTTATGACAGTGATCCAGAATCTGAATATATGGAAACTGTGCATAAATCCAACGCGATCCGGCGCGCGGCCGCTGACGCAGCACGGTTTACGGGCAACGGAAACGCCTGAATTATTGGCGTTTAGGGCCGTTCAGCTAGGTGGCTGTGATCAATGTGTTGATAGCGGCATTCACAGCGGTAGGTTCCTCAATAGTGGAACTGTGCCCCGCGCGCGGGATACGCACCAGCGTTGAACCCGCAATTGCAGCATGCATGCTCTCTGATTTTTCGGGCAAGGTTGCAACGTCCTCATCCCCGACCACAATCAATGTTGGGGTTTCGATTTGATTCAAACGCGCAAGCACAGAATCGCGGTAGATCACGCCATTTACAGCCCGTGTGATACCGATCCGGTGATTGGCCACGATCGCCTTGCGCCAGCGTGCCTTGACGTCCTTGCGGCTGGGATCATTCAAGAAACTTTGGCCAAACATAATTGGCATAACTTTATCAGCAACAGCCCATAAACCGATCCAACGCGCGATGAAATTTAATAATTTATATTTGGCGGCATTTGGTTCAGGCTCTGCTGATGTTTCTAACAATGTCAGTGATTTAAGCAATTTTTTGTGTTTCAGGGCCAGACGCATGCCCACAAAACCACCCATCGAAAGCCCGACAAAGTGGCAAGGACCAATGCCCAACTCTGTGATCAAGGCGGCGGCATCCTCGGTCAATGTATCCATGTCATAACCGGTATCAGCAATCTCGCTGCGCCCTTGACCGCGATGATCAAAGGTTATGCACCGATAGCGGTCTTTGAAATGTGCGACCTGCGCTTCAAACATCTCTCCGTTGAACAGAAGGCCATGGCTAAACACCAAGGTTTCTGAACCAGATCCCGTGCCCGATCCTGTATCGGTATAGTGCATTCGGGTGCCATTAACGTCGATATAGGGCATATGCGAGCCTTTCAGGCGTCAGAAATCGTCTTTTATTTATTCAACAACACAGCCGATACGGGTGCCAGCTCGACCTCATTAGCGCGGTCTTGCAAGCCCCAGAGAAGCAGAGCTGAAACCGTTTCAGGACGCAAACGTCCAATCATCACGACGCCGCCTTCTTGGCGCGCTTTAAACGCGGCCTGATCTAAAAAACGACGAATGACTGTTGCATTTTGCCCCTTGCCATCGAAATCCCGAAACACGGTGACCGAGGGCACGCCTTCTCGGCTGGCCAACTTTTGCGCGGTGTTCAACCCCTTGGGACGCATCACCAAACCATGGCCCGATTGTTTCAAGATCTCCGTCACCTGCGTAGAAATTTCGCGCGCACCCTGCAATCCTTCACCTGAGCCTTCCAACACGGCAACAGACTGGGGAATGGCATGCAGATGGGATTCCATTGCCATTTCGACATCTGTTGCAGTGGACAAAGCAGGTAGGTCTATCATCGCCATCACCTCCAACCCGCGGTCGCGAAACATTTTCATTCGGGCGCTGGCGTTGGGATTCAACGTGTCGATGGCATAGGTCAAAGGATAGGGAAAGCTGGCCAAAGCGTCGGGGCCAATGTGATTATTCACGTCATCAATAAGGACAATGGCCATTAAGGGCTTATTTCCAGCCGAGTGAAAATCCATAGCATATTGGGTGATAGCCATCGGGGCGGCTTCTTGCAAAGTGGCAGAAGGGGAATCGGTGTTAATAATTGCAGGCTGTATGCCCAAACCCGTCTTGGGCTTGTCTGTGAGTGTCCCTGCGGGTTTCAGCAGTGATTCTCCGGCGATTTGGAAGGTATCAGCGGGATTCTCTTGCTCGGCCTGCGGAGATACATCGCTATCGATGGAGGGTTCTGGTGTTGGAGTAACAACCAGACTGTCATTTGTACCGGTTGATTCGCTTTCTTCCTGTGTGATCTCTTGGTCCGCATCGGCCTCCTGAAACACGTTTTCATCCTGCAGGGTCGGGGCCGTTGGTTGTGCGGGTTCGGTTGAGATGGATAGTTCTGTTTCTTCTGACGGTGTTTTGGGGCGTGCGCTGGCGACCGTTTCAGAAACGGTGCCGTCGGCACTTGGCGTAGGATTCGCCTGTGATGTGGCGACTTCTGGTGCCTGCAACCCTTGTGAAACATCAGAAGTTTGCGGCACGGGAGCGGACTGATAATCGCTAAGAGGTGTGTTATCATCGGCCCCAGGCGATATTGTTTCGGTTGTTTCAGGGGATCGCAACGCCTGATCTGCGGTGGATTCGTCCACAACACCTGATCCGGTATTGGCGACTTCCAATGCGGTTGTCTCAACGGTGGAGGACTGAGATTCGATCACCGCAGGCAAAGGCGCCATCAGCGAAATAACTGATAGCCCGACCGCCACTGTAAACGTCCCTGCAAAAACACCAACAATAATTCCGCGCAACATGCCAGTCGCCCCCATTTCAATACAACTTCCGGACTAAACCAACGATAGCCCCCCTTGACCCTTAGCGCCAAGCCTGAACATGTATACCGCGACCGTAGGCGGGGTCTCTACCCCGTTCTTCACCTTTGGACAAAGAACTGCAAGATGCTGCTGCTTATCGATAACTATGACAGTTTCACCTACAACCTTGTTCACTATCTTGGTGAATTGGGCGCTGATGTGGTGGTGCGCCGTAATGATGCTTTGGATGTTCAGGAGGCTATGAGCCTGAAACCCGAGGGAATTCTACTATCACCGGGTCCGTGCGATCCTGATCAAGCGGGGATTTGTCTGGCGTTGACGCTCGCCGCCGCTGAATCCCGCACGCCGCTATTGGGCGTTTGTCTGGGACATCAAACCATCGGCCAGGCCTTTGGTGGTAATGTTGTGCGCTGCCACGAGATTGTGCACGGTAAAATGGGCATGATGCACCATACCGACAAAGGGTTGTTCAAGGGGCTACCAAGCCCGTTTGAGGCGACGCGATACCATTCACTGATTGTGGAGCGTGAGACATTCCCAGACTGTCTTGAAATCACCGCAGAGTTAGAGGATGGCACGATCATGGGGCTACAGCATCGTGAATTACCCATTCAGGGCGTTCAGTTTCACCCTGAATCAATTGCGTCTCAACATGGGCATGCCATGTTGCAAAACTTTTTGGACATGATGAAGGACGCCGCATGAGTGATGCCATCAAACCCTTGATTGATGCGGCTGCGAACGGCCCTCTTAGCCGGAATCAGGCGACTGAGGCGTTTGAGATCCTATTTGAAGGGCAAGCAACGCCCAGCCAGATCGGTGGGTTGTTGATGGCCATGCGCACACGTGGTGAAAGCGTGGATGAATATGCCGCCGCCGCCACCGTGATGCGCGCCAAATGCAATGCTGTTCGCGCGCCCAAAGGCGCAATTGATATTGTCGGCACAGGCGGAGATGGCAAACACACGCTTAATATCTCAACTGCTACGGCCTTTGTGACAGCTGGAGCTGGCGTTATCATTGCTAAGCACGGCAACCGAAATCTAAGCTCTAAATCAGGCACTGCGGATGTTCAGGGACAGATGGGCATTAACGTGATGGTTGGCCCTGATGTGGTTGAAAAGGCGCTAAAAACCTGCGGC
The DNA here is from genome assembly GCA_964021645.1 of uncultured Cognatishimia sp. Taxonomy (GTDB): domain Bacteria; phylum Pseudomonadota; class Alphaproteobacteria; order Rhodobacterales; family Rhodobacteraceae; genus CANLDA01. Next base: position 26,441 of record CAXIAD010000014.1, read on the forward strand.
ATCGCGTTTATGATGGCACCGATGCACCACCCGGCAATCGCGCATGTGATGCCTACGCGGGCCGAACTTGGCTGTCGTACGATATTTAACATTTTAGGCCCGCTGACCAATCCAGCTGGGGTAAAGCGCCAGCTAACGGGTGCCTTCTCACGTGAGCTTATTCGTCCGATGGCGGAAACTTTGGGGCAATTGGGGAGCGAGAAAGCGTGGCTGGTACACGGATCTGACGGCACCGACGAATTGACGATCACTGGTGTGAGCTGGGTCGCGGCCCTTGATACAGATGGCAGCGTAAGCGACGTTGAGCTGCATCCAGAGCAGGCGGGTCTACCTGTGCATCCGTTCGAGGATATCATCGGTGGCACACCCGAAGATAACGCCAATGCCTTTCGCGCGCTGTTGAACGGTGAGCAGAACGCCTATCGCGATGCTGTATTGTTGAACACGGCGGCCGCTCTTGTCGTTGCGGATGCGGCTATTGATCTGCGTGAAGGCGTTGAAATGGCACGCGACAGCATTGATTCTGGGGCAGCCAAACGCAAACTGGAATCGCTGGCACGGGTAACCACCGAGGCAACGGCATAATGCCAAACGCTGTCCCGCAAGCTTGGGCACATTTGCCGTTTTTCACACAGGATTTTCCGGCTATTCAGCAGGCTGTAGCACAAGACGACCGCATCATTTTGCCACCGAATTCCCAACGGTTTTCCGCGTTAGAGCTGTGCGCGCCAAGTCAAGCCCGTGTCGTGATTATGGGGCAAGACCCCTACCCCACGCCCGGCCATGCGCATGGTTTATCCTTTTCTGTGGAACCCGGTGTTGCCTTGCCGCGCAGTCTGAAAAATATCTACAAGGAAATGCTGTCTGACATCGGGGTCGCCCCTTTGACAGGCGATCTGCGGGCATGGGCGCGTCAGGGTGTATTGTTGCTAAACACCGTTCTCAGCGTCCCCGCTGGCGAGGCGAATGGGCACAAAAAACTTGGGTGGCAAACATTGGCCAATCAGGTGCTTGCAGAAGTTTCTGCCCGGCCAACAGTGTTTGTTCTATGGGGAAAACAGGCGCAGGGTCTTGCACCTCATATCCAATCAGGGGATCATCTGATCCTTGAAACGGCCCATCCATCACCGCTGTCAGCAAGCCGTGGTTTTTTCGGATCGCGGCCGTTTTCACGTATTAATAATTGGCTCAGCGCACGCAACGAGCCCACAATCAACTGGACCGCATCATGACAACGACCGTTCTGGATAAGATTAAGGCCTATAAGCTGGAAGAAATCGCCGCTGATAGGCTATGGCCTGATCGCGGAGGTCAAGAAGGCCTCTCCCTCCAAAGGATTAATTCGCGCGGATTTTGATCCAGCGACATTGGCAAAAGCCTATGAAGCAGGTGGGGCGACCTGTCTATCAGTATTGACAGACACGCCTAGTTTTCAGGGGGCAAAGGATTTCCTTGTTCAAGCGCGTGAGGCAACCACCCTGCCCGCGCTACGTAAAGATTTCATGTATGACACCTATCAAGTGGCCGAGGCGCGCGCACTAGGGGCCGATTGCATTCTGATCATTTTGGCCAGCGTTAGTGACGCGCAAGCGCAAGAGTTGGAAGATGCGGCATTTGGTTGGGATATGGATGTGCTATTAGAAGTGCACGATGCCGAGGAACTTGAGCGCGCAAGTAAGTTGAAATCCCCATTGATGGGGATCAACAACCGAAACCTCAAAACCTTTGAAACCACGCTTGATACGACACGTCATCTGTCAAAGCTTGTTCCGGCGGACCGTATTATTGTCTGTGAGAGCGGGCTGAATTCACCCGAAGAGTTGGCCGATATGGCCCGCTATGGCGCGCGTACTTTCCTGATAGGAGAAAGCCTGATGCGCCAACAGGATGTGGAAACTGCAACACGGACATTGCTTGCAAATCCTCTAACGCAACCCGGAGGTTTTTAATGTCCGAGCGTCCCACAGAGCTAACCCATTTTGATGGTAAAGGTGATGCCCATATGGTCGATGTCAGCGACAAACCTGTGACGTCGCGCGTGGCAACGGCCAAAGGCCACATCAAGATGGAAATGGCGACGCTGAACATCATTAAAGAAAATCGCGCCAAAAAGGGCGATGTTCTGGGCGTAGCCCGGCTTGCAGGGATTATGGGTGCCAAACAATGTTCAACATTGATCCCCCTGTGTCATCCTCTTCCGATCACTAAGGTTGCGGTTGAACTAGCGATTGATAGCGATTTGCCCGGTGTTCAAATCGAGGCGACAGTACGCACAACCGGCCAAACTGGTGTAGAGATGGAAGCCCTGACCGCTGTCAATGTCGCGGCCCTGACGGTTTATGACATGTCCAAGGCCGTCGACAAATCTATGGAAATCGGTGGCATTCGAGTTGTCCTAAAAGACGGCGGAAAATCTGGACGGTACGAAGCAGAATGATACCTGTAACCGAGGCTCTTGATCACCTGTTTGCGCTTACCGGCACACTACCTTCTGAGAATGTGCCGCTTAGCAGTGCAAATCGTCGGGTACTTGCAGAACCTGTTATTGCTTTACGGGATCAGCCGCCATTTGATGCCTCAGCGATGGATGGCTATGCTGTCATGTCGTCAGATGCCAATGTTGGCACCACCCTTACAGTTGTTGGTGAATCTGCGGCGGGACATCGCTATGAGGATGCACTTGTGCAGGGGCAATGTGTTCGCATTTTCACGGGAGCACCGATTCCGGTGGGGGCGGACCGGGTTGTCATCCAAGAAGATGTCGAGCGCACAGGTGATCAAATCACTTTGCGTGGCCCGTTGGGTCACGGCACTCATATCAGGCCTGCGGGCGGAGATTTCCGCGGAGGCACGCAGATTGCGGCCCCACGAATTTTGCGCCCCTCCGACATTGCCCTGATGGCTGCGATGAATATTGCCGAGGTTCCGGTTACGAGAAAACCTCGCGTCGCGATTATGGCAACTGGGGATGAATTGGTAATGCCCGGCGAAATGCCCGGACCCGATCAAATCATCGCGTCAAACAGCTTTGGCCTTAAGGCAATGATCGAAGATTTGGGCGCAGATGTGCGCCTGTTACCGATTGCGCGTGACACTGAAAGCTCGCTTAAAACGGCGTTTGATTTGAGTGATGATTGTGACCTCGTGATCACGATCGGAGGCGCGTCAGTTGGTGACCATGATCTCGTGGGCAAGGTCGCAGTTGATCTTGGGATGAAGCGCAGTTTTTACAAGATTGCGATGCGCCCCGGCAAACCTCTGATGGCGGGGCGATTGACTTCTGGGGCTATGATGATTGGCCTGCCCGGTAACCCTGTATCTGCTATGGTATGTGGGCATGTATTTGTGGCACCAGTCATTCGTGCGATGCTTGGGTTAGGGCAGCACGCGACGCCTAAGCACACCATGACGCTGGCGACAGATATTCCGGCGAATGGACCAAGAGAGCATTATATGCGCGCCACAATTCAGGACGGCGCATTGCATGTGGCCGATCGACAGGACAGTTCACTACTTACAGTATTGGCCGATGCAAATGCCCTGATTGTGCGCCCCGTCAATGGGATTGCCCTAAAGGTTGGGGACCAAACACAGTGCATTCTCATTTGACTGTCGAACATAGAATTTTCCGCACATACACAGAACAAAACCCAAACAGTTGACACAAAACAAGAACATGGGTAGAACAAATGCAACTGTTTTTGCCTGAGGTGATGAAATGTTGACCAAGAAGCAACTTGATTTGCTGGAGTTCATTCACTCCCGTCTGCAAAAAGACGGCGTGCCGCCAAGTTTTGATGAGATGAAAGACGCCCTTGATCTGCGATCAAAATCTGGCATTCACCGTCTGATCACCGCATTAGAAGAGCGTGGCTTTATTCGCAGGCTTGCTCATCGCGCCCGCGCAATTGAGATTGTCAAACTTCCAGAGGCACTTGGCGATCAGGGACGATCAGGGTTTAATCCACGCGTGATTGATGGTCCTGGCCCGGCCTCCTCTCAACCCGCCAATTCCATGCCCGCAGAAATGTATGCGCATGAAATTCCTGTCATGGGGAAAATTGCCGCCGGTGTCCCGATTGAAGCGATCAGCCATGTTGATCACCACGTCGCGGTTCCCGGACAAATGCTGTCATCTGGCGGGCATCACTATGCGCTAGAGGTCAAAGGCGATTCCATGATCGACGCAGGTATCAATGATGGCGATGTCGTCATTATACGCGAGGGCAAGACAGCCGATAATGGGGACATTGTTGTGGCGCTTGTCGAGGATCAGGAAGCAACGCTGAAGCGTTTTCATCACAACGGCACATCTATTGCATTAGAGGCAGCAAACCCAGCCTATGAAACGCGTGTGTACCCCGAGGATAAGGTCAAGGTTCAGGGACGTTTGGTGGGTTTAATCCGCAGTTACTAATTCTGTGGTTTGCTATTCCATGGTCTTTTGCCGCTAATCTCGCGGGCCGTTATGATTTGCGGTTGGTTTTCGATGTTGTAGATGGCCAAAGAACCAGTTTCTCGTAGGCGTGTTTGATCATAGGACAGGCAAGGTAATTCTGCCTCAAATGGTGTCGAAAAGATTACGATATCACTTGGTGCGCAATCTAAGAAACTCTCTGCCGCCTTACGTCCTGAAACGTGGATTATTGAAAAATCGCCCACTTTTGCGATGCGTATTCCAGCAGGATTTTGGGCATCCCAGCGTTCAGCGGCAATCTTTTGCGTGGCGATATCCCCATCATTCTCTAGCCAGTTTTTGGCAGCAAACCCTTGGCCCTTTTCCCGACTTAGGGCGCGCCCCTGATCTGTTAAAACCCCGACAAGCCCACCAGAATCTGCGATCAAAACATTTGGGCGGCTCACCTGTGTCCACAGGATTAGGCTCACGGCGACGGGGATCAATCCAAAGGCGCGGGTTTTCCCCTGCCAAAGTATCAAAAATATGAATCCCAATGACATAAGCGCAAGTACTCCCTCCCCCGGACTTGGTACTGCGCCGCCTTTCCCCTCCAGATCAGATATCCAATGGGCAACCCCCAATATCCACCGCAGGCCAGCCCCCATCACCCATAGCGCGATGTCCTGCAATCCAAATGGCGTAAGAACACCCGCTACAACTGCAGATGGAATAACCACCAGCCCCATAAGCGGAACCGAAAGCAAATTTGCGATTAGGCCAAATTGCGAAACTTGGTTGAAATGCGCCGCTGCGAATGGGGCAGTTGCAGCCCCTGCAATTGCTGAAGATAACACAACGGCCAAAACCGGTTTCATCCAAGGGTGAATCGGCCAGCCTTCCAATGTTCTCAGCGCGCCAAAGACGGCAATCAATGCCGCAGTTGCTGCAAACGACATTTGAAATCCTGGGCTCAACAACGACTCTGGTCTAAGTGTCAGAACGATCACGGCAGCAAAGGCAACCGCCCGCATACTTAGGGCACGTCGATCAATAGTCACTGCAAACAGGGCCACTGCGGCCATGATAAACGCGCGTTCGGTCGATACATTGCCACCAGATAACGCCAGATATACAGCTGCGGCCACTAAGGCGACGCAGGCAGCAATTTTCTTAACCGGCAACCGCAGGGCAAGCGCCGGGATCAATGCAAGACCAATTCTGATAGCAGCAAACACAAACCCTGCGAGCAACCCCATATGCAACCCCGAAATCGCGAGCAAATGCGCAAGGTTCGAAGAACGCAACGCTTGCATCGTTGATTGCGATATCCCGCTTCGGTCCCCAGTTGTGACCGCAGCGGCAAAGCCGCCAACTTCGCCTGACATGCGGTTTTGTATTTGTTTTGACAGCCGCATTCGCGTCGCAAATACAGTATCCTTATCAGGTGGTGGAGCCAACGCCAGTAACGGTGTGCGCGAGTAGCCCACGGCACCCAAGGTTTGAAACCATGCATGGCGTTGAAAATCAAACCCTCCGGGTTCAACCGGACCAGCAGGCGGTGAAAGATGGGCCGCAACGATAACACGCATTCCGGGTGTCGGCTCGCTAAATCCATCAGGCCCATGTAGCGACAATCGCACGCGTTCAGGTGTTCTTTCTGATGAGACACGTTCAAGAACGACATCGGATAGCGTGATGCGTGTGGCGTCAGTTGCCGATCTGTCCAACCCAACAATTGTGCCCTCAACCGGACCATAATACCGCCAAGACAGAGTTGGTGCAGAAACAATATGACTTCTGGATGCAGCCAGGCACAGACCTATCCCGGCCAATGCAAAACCCCAAAGGAACACCGATATAATAGGACCAGATTTTGCAGCTAGTATGGCAACAACAAGTGATACAGCACCAATCGCGATCGTGACGCTCACGGATGGCTCACGACTTAGTTGAAAATACAGACCAATCCCCGCCCCCATGCACACAGGAACCCACGGAAACAAATGCCCCCGTTGCATCAATATGATAAACCCGGTTCTGGATACAAAGCCCAAGCCTTGTCCTCTCCTAGAGTGACCGCTAGACAGGCATCAAAGCTAGCAAATTTCTGGTTACCGAAAGGTTAATCCCATCATGAGCACTCCAGTCGTCACACGTTTTGCCCCGTCCCCAACGGGTTTTCTTCACATTGGTGGCGCACGCACCGCTCTGTTCAATTGGCTATTTGCGCGCCACCACGGTGGCAAATTTCTACTTCGAATCGAAGATACGGACCGCGAAAGATCCACTCCCGAGGCAACAGCAGCCATTTTACAGGGCCTTACGTGGATGGGATTGGATCATGACGGCGATGTCGTAAGTCAATTTGAGGGTGCACAACGTCACGCCGAGGTGGCGCATGAACTTTTGAACGCCGGCAAGGCATACAAATGTTATGCAACACAGGACGAAATCACCCAGTTCCGCGAAGCTGCGCGCGCTAAAGGGAAATCCACCCTGTTTCATAGTCCATGGCGTGATGTATCGACCGAGACACATCCAGATGGGCCATATGTTGTGCGTATCAAGGCCCCACGAGAAGGCGAAACTGTCATTCGTGATCAAGTTCAGGGTGATGTCACCATCCGAAATGACCAACTCGATGATATGGTTCTGCTGCGCGGCGATGGGACGCCCGTTTATATGCTAGCGGTTGTTGTTGATGATCACGATATGGGTGTAACCCATGTTATTCGTGGCGATGATCATCTTAATAACGCGGCACGCCAGATGATGATTTATGATGCAATGGGCTGGGATACTCCAATTTGGGCGCATATTCCCCTGATACACGGATCAGATGGTAAAAAATTGTCTAAACGTCATGGCGCCCTAGGCGCCCAAGAATACCAAGCAATGGGGTATCCGGCGGCTGGAATGCGGAATTATTTAACGCGCTTGGGCTGGTCACATGGAGATGACGAGTTTTTTACCGATGCTCAGGCCAAAGAATGGTTTAATTTGAACGGAATCGGCAAATCACCATCCCGTTTTGACACCAAAAAGCTGGAAAACCTTTGCGGACAACACATTGCTGTTAGCGATGACGCTGCACTGCTGCATGAATTGCAAGATTACCTAGAAGCAATTGGCCAACCTAGGTTAAATTCCGAAAAGGAAGATGGATTTTTACGCGCCATGACTTGCCTCAAAGAACGCGCAAAGACATTCCCAGAACTTCTTGATAAAGCTACATTTATCCTATCAGAAAGACCTATCGTTCCTGATGATAAATCTGCTAAGCACCTGGATATTGTATCCCGTGGTATACTGATGGAATTGACGCCGCATCTGCAAAATGCTAGCTGGACAAGAGACCAACTGGAAACGGCTGCGAACTCTTTTGCTGAGAGCAAAGAGATCAAGTTCGGTAAGATGGCTGGCCCACTACGGGCAGCCCTGGCCGGACGAGCAGCGACACCCAGTGTTTTTGACATGCTGCTGGTACTTGGACGCGAAGAAAGCATCGCGCGTATCCAAGATGCGGCCAATAAGACCGAATAGGACGCCGTGGGTTTACTAAAACTTAAGGCTCTATGGTCGAAAACTCCCATGCGATCCGCGCATCGGGCCTGAGAGGAATGGAACAACATGACTGACTCCACTGGAACCGCAACGTTGACAATTGACGGTGTGTCTTTTGATCTGCCGATCTATTCACCGACGGCTGGCCCTGACGTAATCGATATTCGCAAGCTCTACAGCCAGGCAGGTGTTTTTACCTACGATCCCGGTTTCACTTCCACAGCGTCTTGTGACAGCACGATTACCTTTATCGACGGTGACAAGGGTGAGCTTTTGCACCGCGGTTATCCAATTGATCAACTTGCAGGCAAATCGCATTATTTGGAAGTCTGCTATCTGCTCCTATATGATGCGCTCCCAACTGCGGTTGAGCTTGAAGAGTTTGAAAATCGCGTGACGCGTCACACGATGATCCATGAACAAATGACATATCTGTTTCGCGGCTTTCGCCGGGATGCACATCCCATGGCCATTATCACTGGTGTTGTTGGGGCGATGTCTGCGTTCTATCATGACTCATTGGATATCAATGATCCGTGGCAGCGCGAAGTTGCCTCGATCCGCATGATTGCAAAAATGCCAACTATTGTTGCAATGGCGTTTAAATACACTTTGGGCCAACCGTTTGTGTATCCACGCAATGATCTAGACCACGCATCCAACTTCTTGCGCATGTGTTTTGCTGTTCCCGCCGAGGAATATGAGGTCAATCCAATCTTGGCACGTGCGATGGACCGTATTCTTACATTGCATGCGGACCACGAACAAAACGCGTCTACCTCAACGGTGCGTCTCGCTTCATCTTCTGGTGCTAATCCTTTTGCATGTATCGCAGCCGGCGTTGCCTGTCTGTGGGGCCCTGCTCATGGTGGTGCCAATCAGGCCTGTCTTGAAATGCTGAATGAAATTGGCACGCCCGACAGAATTCCTGAATTCATTGCTCGTGCCAAAGACAAGAATGATCCCTTCCGCTTGATGGGCTTTGGACACCGCGTCTATAAAAACCACGATCCGCGGGCGACAGTTCTAAAACAATCTGCGGACGAAGTGCTGGAATTGTTGGGCGTTGAAAACAACCCCATCCTTCAGGTTGCGAAAGAATTGGAAGCAGCTGCGCTTGCTGATCCATATTTTTCCGAGAAAAAACTGTTCCCGAATGTTGATTTCTATTCTGGCATTATTCTTGAGGCGATGGGCTTCCCAACGTCGATGTTCACACCAATCTTTGCTCTCAGCCGGACAGTTGGCTGGATCTCGCAGTGGAAAGAGATGATTGCCGATCCACAAAACAAGATCGGTCGTCCTCGTCAGTTGTATCTTGGTGAGACCTACAGAGATTATACAGATATCGAGGACCGTTAATATTCGCCCTCGGATGAACAAACAAAATCGCCCGGCATTTGCTGGGCGATTTACATTATTAACATCGCATTTCTCATATTTTTTCCACCAGCAATACCATTAGCAGACACATATTGACGTTAATTAGGATCATACCGTTTTCCCTTTGGTATAGGTCAAAACTTTGACAGTAGTTCATTGATATTACTATCAATATTATTTGGTATCGACCTTGTTGTCGGGATTGAAACCGGTATGGGACCGGATGAAGCAGAGGAGAATTATGCCTCCAATTCGAATTCAATCGACACTTACGGGACGGAAAAAGATAATGTTGTTTACGCAGGTCAGGGCAACGATCTTATAGCCGACGGATCAGATGAAAACCTGTTTGAAGCGGGATACTGGATTCGCCCTGACGAACCAGCAACGATCTTGGGTTTTGATTCATCAGAAAACGAGATCATCTACTCTTATGACATTGCCGACGCCCGACCTGAAATTTCCATCTCACCGGATTTCGGCACTGGCACAGCGACGGTTTCAGCGGACGGCGCTGCGGTTCTAACTGTTGAAAATGCCGGAAGCAGTTTTTTAGCCGCGAATATCAATCTCGTCGTAATCGCGCCTGACTGAGCTTACACATAATTTGGCACCATTTCTGCTTTAAGACACTCTCGCCTCAAAACAGAAAGGTACCAAAATGACAAAAACCTATCTGCCTTCAAATCTGGCAGGACGCTTCTCCAAGAATGCCAAAACACCTTCTTGGAAGTCGCGTGTTTTGCCGCAGCGGCCCTGCAACTTTGCCTCTAGATTTAGCTGCTCATCCATTGAGTTCTGCCAACTACGGTGCAATGCATCACGAATATGAGCGTAGGCTTGGGTGGGTCCTTGTGCCAAATGCTTTGCACGTGCCATCCATGTTTCCTCAAAGGCGTCATCTTCTACAGCCTCCCAAATCATCCCCCAATCGTCGGCCTGACGGGCTGTGATTTTGTCAGCAAACAGCGCGGCTCCCATCGCCTTGGCCATCCCCATCTGCCTAGGCAGCGTATAGGTGCCCCCTGCGTCAGGCATGAGACCGATGCGCGTAAAGGCTTGCATAAAGTAGGCACTCTCAGTTGCAATAACCACATCTGCTGCTAATGCAAGATTGGCACCTGCCCCAGCGGCGGGGCCGTTGACAGCACATATTACTGGCACGGGGCTGTCATGAATCGCCTTGAGCATGGGATTGTACTCATCTCTCAAGCCGCGTTCCAGATCCATGTTGGCAGCACTGCCACCATCGCCCAAATCTTGACCCGAACAAAATGCCGGACCCGCGCCGGTCAAAACGATCACGCGTGCATCAAGCCCAGCAGATTGGACACCATGGATAATTTCCGCACGCATCTGTGATGTAAGGGCGTTCATCTTTTCCGGGCGATTCAGTGTGATCACTGCAATGCCGTCGATGTTCGTAAGCGTGATTGCCTGATAGTCCATTGCAGTTCCTCTTTCTTCAGTTGCCCATAACATAGGGGCTTGGCATCTGACTAAAAGGGAAACCGCACGTCAATCTTTCAGTATTTCTGTCAAACGCTTCTGTTCATCGCTACTTAGCTCGATTGCGGCTTGGCTACCTGTAGATGAACGCCGTCTCACATAGATAGCCGCAAAAAGCAGAACGATGAAAAATGCGGCTGGTCCCGTTAGCCAAAGCACCATGTTTGAGCCACCAGACAAGGGACGCAGCAATACAAACTCTCCGTAGCGCGCGACAACGTAATCAATCACCTGAGGATCACTATCCCCTTCGACCAATCGCTCTCTCACAAGAATCCGAAGATCGCGCGCAAGCTCGGCATTGCTTTCGTCGATGCTTTCGTTGCGACATACCAAACAACGCAAATCCTTGGATAATGCGCGGGCGCGAGCCTCAAGGGCCGGGTCATTTAACACTTCGTCAGGCTGAACCGCCCAAACAGGTGCCGCCAGTACGCATAGGATCAAGAGCAAACGCATCATTCAGCTGGCACCCTTGATGTGGCTGTATTGCGCGCACCTGCGGCAACACGGTATCTACGATCAGACAAGCTTAGCGCGCCTCCCAGTGCCATCAACAATGCACCGGCCCAAATCCAATTGGTAAAGGGTTTGATATATGTTCGGACCGTATACCCGCCCCCGGCCTGTGCATCCCCAATGACAACATACACGTCACGCAAGAAGCGATAATCAATCGCAGCCTCGGTGGTTGGCATGCCAGAAACTGGATAAACCCGTTTTTCAGGGCGCAACAATGAGATAACCTCACCATTTTGGCTAAGAACCACATCCGCCGTAGTGGCAATATAGTTCGGGCCCTGCACGTCCTTTACATCGTTTAGCGTCAATTCATATGCGCCAACCGTAAAGGTCTGGCCGATGCGTGCGACCCGAATGTCGTCTTGTTCCCAGGCCATCAACCCGGCAATGCCAAAGATTGTGACACCCAGACCACCATGCGCCACCGCTTTGCCCCAGTCAGCACGCGGCAAACGCCACATGCGACCAATGCGCGATGTCATTGTGCCACGTCCGGTTTTACTCATGATATCAACAGCAGAGCCGCATATCATCCAAACCCCAAGAAACACACCAACCGGCCCCAACAGGCTGCGACCAGATTGCATCGCCCAGACAAGCCCCATCAAGGCAAGCGCCAGCACAAATGCCGGAAGCAATTGTCTTAGAGCATTATAAATCTTGCCACGCTTCCAAGGCGTCATAGCGCCAATTGGCATGATCAGGCCAAGCAGCACCATAAACGGCGTAAACGCTAGATTGAAAAAAGGGGGTCCGACGCTCAGTTTGCGATCAAACAATAGCTCACTTACCAAAGGCCAAATTGTGCCTACAAAAACCACCAAACAGGCGACAGCCAGCAACACATTGTTCATCACGAGCATGCTCTCGCGACTGACAACACCAAACAACCCCTTGGCCTCCATCACGCTCGCCCGCGCTGCAAACAGCGTAAGCGCGCCGCCCATGAACACAGCCAAGATAACCAGAATAAACACGCCTCTTTCAGGGTCATTTGCAAAAGCATGCACAGACGTGATTACGCCAGAACGCACAATAAATGTCCCTATCAACGAAAAGCCAAATGCCAAAATCGCCAATAGAATTGTCCAGCTTTTCAACACTTCGCGTTTTTCGACAACAATTGCAGAATGCAACAATGCAGCGGCCAGTAACCAAGGCATGAAACTAGCGTTTTCAACCGGATCCCAGAACCAGAAACCGCCCCAGCCCAATTCGTAATAGGCCCACCATGAACCCAGCGCGATCCCGATGGTCAGGAATATCCACGCTGCCAGCGTCCATGGGCGTACCCAACGCGCCCAAGCGGCGTCAACGCGCCCCTCAAGCAAGGCAGCAACGGCAAATGAGAACGCCATGCTCAGGCCAACATAGCCAAGATACAAAAATGGTGGATGAAACGCGAGACCGGGATCCTGCAACAATGGATTTAGCCCCTCACCATCAAATGGTGGGACAGCCAACCGCAGAAACGGATTCGACGTAAAAAGGATAAACGCAAAAAACGCGCAGGCGATGGCGGCTTGAACAGCCAGCGCACGGGCCTTTAAACTGGGCGGAAGGTTACCGCCAAACCACGCCAACATCGCCCCAAACAGAGTCAGAATCAGAACCCATAGCAACATTGATCCCTCGTGGTTCCCCCAGGTTCCGCTGATTTTATACAGCATCGGCTTGAGCGAATGCGAGTTAAGCGAAACCAATCGCAAAGAAAAATCCGACACCACAAAGGCATAGGTCAGCGCGGCAAAGGAAAATGCCGTCAGCAAAAACTGTATGCCCGCGGCTGGTTCGGCAACAGCCATCCACCGCGGCCATTGTTTGTGGGCCCCTATCAAAGGAATAATTGCCTGTACCAAAGCGGTCAAAGCAGCGAGTATAAGGGCGAAGTGGCCGAGTTCTGTAATCATGCCACGATGTATAGGCTGATGTGTCGGTTGCGCCAATCACATTCGCAGTATCACTCTGCCGCGAATTGTCGCGTTACACGCTCATAACATCCACCTAGAGCTGGTTACGCATTACTTAAGCATCTGACGCCATTCCTGTAGTGCTGCGTTATCTTCGATTGGGTTTTCGGGCTTTGCTAATTCGGAACTATCCACACCCTCAACCTTGTTCAGTTTGCGTAGTGTGCGAATATTTGAAACCACTTCGGGCGCGTGGGCCATTGTCGCGGCAATTGAGTGCTGGAACTCCTGACCTTTCACTTGATGACGCGCACCAAAGTAAAAACTCACCACAACACCAAGCAACCACCACAATGGTTCGGGCACCAAGCTAAGACCTTGCATACGCACAGAAAACCAAACTGGTTCAACCATGGCCGCAATAAGCAATGCAAGACAACCCATGGCCATCATTGGGCGTGGCAACCTGTTCACCCCATCCATGAACCGATCAAATCGCCCGCGACTCCGTGGACGAAACTCTGCCCCAAACTGCGCCATTGCGGCGGTTTGTGTTTCCTGAGCACGCGCCGCACCATGTTCGGCATTTTCACGGAAGACCTCAACCGTTTCGCGTACCACATTTCGTGAGCCGCCAAACATCACGTCAAATATGCGTCCGATCATACCCATCCCGAAACCCTCGCGCGAAACTCGTTTTCGTTCAGATGATATCGCGAGGAAATAAATTCTTCGGCGCGCTTTATCCAACCACCTTTGCCCCCTGCCCGCGTCATTGCATATTTACGCGACGTGGGGCGTGCATCCGCCAAGCGAAAATAGTAATTCCGCCTTGCGATGCCGTAAGCGTCGGCTAAATGCTTTGGTGCAGCTGCTTCAGCAGCGCGCGCAGCCTCAATTGTTTGCGGACCGACAATCCCGTCACGGGTAACCTGATGACCCATCTGCGCCAACAGGTCCTGCAAAATTTTCACCGACTTTGAGCCCGCATTTACATACATATCAAACACGCTCGCCTGAATGATCTCGGGCAATTGGGCAATGCCCGGTTTGTCATAATAATGCTGAAGGAAAATCCGGACTGCCTGCGCGCGACTTAGCAATTTAACGTCTTTGAAATCGACGCCGCCGTCGCGATCCAAATCCAAACCCAAGCGACGCAAAGTATGAACTGTTACGCCAAATTTGGTTGCCCCACCCGGATCATCGGGGTCATTTACATAGCCACCTTCGCGGGTGACGATCTCTTCGGCGATCTGCCTGACATTTCGCATGAACCATGCCCTTTGTACAAACTTCGTTGCACAAAGGCTGACATGTTCCAGTTAACACGCCACGACCCCACCGTACGTTGGGGCGTACGTTGGGTGCGCGGGCCAAATATCAATCCTCGTCTTCATCATCCTCAGAAACATGCGCGATGCGGGCGCCGGATTTGTTGGATGTAACAACCCCAAGTGATTTTAGCTTGCGATGCAGGGCTGATCTTTCCATCCCGACAAAATTTGCGGTCCGGCTGATATTTCCACCAAATCGGTTAATTTGCGTTAACAAATACTCTCGTTCAAACGCCTCACGGGCCTCGCGCAATGGCAATGTTGCCAAGGCACCCGACAGCACCAAACGCCCCCCGTCACCGACAACACTGTCATCCTCATTGGGCAATTCACGCGCCTCGATCGGGCCCGTTTCATCCCCAAGGATCAGTACACGTTCAACCAAATTCTTAAGCTGCCTGACATTCCCCGGCCAAATCATCGTTTGCAACAATGCCGCCGCTTCCTCAGATAATTCACGCAAAGGCAAACCCTGAGTTTTGTGGAAATACGAAATGTAATGGCTGGTCAGCAGCGGAATATCCTCACGACGATCCTCCAACGAGGGTACTGAAATCGGAACCACATTTAGACGGTGATACAGTTCTTGGCGAAAACGATCTGCCTCAATTTCGCGTTCCAAATTTCGGTTTGTCGATGAGATAACACGGAAATCCACCCGCACCTTTTCGGTACCACCAACACGTTGAAATTGCTGATCAACCAAAACGCGCAGTATTTTGATCTGGGTTCCCATGGGCATGTCGGCGACTTCGTCGAAATAGATCACCCCGCCGTTTGCCTCTTCTAACAGGCCGATTTCGATGCCGCGTTCAGGGCTTTCTTTGCCAAAAAGAACTTCTTCAACGCTATCAGGTTCCACCCCCGCACAATTCACGGTGACAAAGGGTTTGCTAGCCCTGTTTGAATTTGCATGGATCAGGCGCGCAGCAACTTCTTTGCCAGAGCCCGCCGGGCCGCTCAACATTACCCGCCCATTAGACTTGGTAACTTTTGTGAGTTGGCCAAGCAGCGTGCGGAATGCAGCACTCTCGCCAATCATTTCGGTTACACCGGAATCCCGTCGCTTCAATTCCAGATTTTCGCGTCTTAGGCGACTGGTTTCCATCGCGCGACGGATAACCACAAGCAGTTGATCAATATTGAAAGGTTTTTCAATGAAGTCATAGGCCCCCTGCTTGATTGCGGCGACCGCAATTTCAATGTTGCCGTGCCCCGAAATAATGACGACTGGAACATCTGGATAGTCACGCTTAACCGCCTTTAGAATGTCGATCCCATCCATCTGGCTGTCCTTAAGCCAAATATCCAGGATCATCAGGGCCGGCTGTTCTGCCTTCACTTCAGTCATCGCGTCATCGGAATTCCCTGCCATGCGGGTTTTAAAACCCTCATCCTTCAGAATATCCGAAATCAGCTCGCGAATATCACGTTCGTCGTCGACAATCAGAATATCGCTCATAGCCTTACACCACTTCCTTACGTTTACTATTTCCAGCCTGCTCATCAGCGTCACTCAACGGAAGCCGAATTTCTGCCATGGCACCTTGATGGGTATTATTTTCAAACAATGGCGCATCATCCAATGTCAGACGGCCACTGTGTTCTTCGATGATTTTTTTGACAATTGGCAGGCCAAGCCCTGTGCCCTTGTCCCGCGTTGTTACATAGGGTTCAAACAAGCGCGCGCGATCCGCT
>CAXIAD010000015.1:0-42745 GCA_964021645.1 uncultured Cognatishimia sp.
TAAAATCTGTTGGGCCTTGTGCCCGTGTGGGTTCGAGTCCCACCGCCCGCACCAATACTCTCGCTGATTTACCAAATCCCTGGATGGTTCAACTCACTGAGCCTTGCATGGGGTATCGCCGTTTAGGCAATGCCGGATTTCCTGCGACAAGATTTGCGCGCCTTTGAGTGTCAGGTGATTATCGTCGTAATACACCGTGTTTTTCGGGAGCATCTCGTGGTCGGCAAAGAGGTCATGGAAATCATAGAATGTTACGTTACTTTGGCGTGCCGCCAAGTCACGCAACAGTGGTTCTTCGATGTGCCACAGTTCTTGCAAATCGGGAGAGTCGAAATAGGCGCTCCAGAAGGGCGGGATCACCAAAATAAGGTGGACGTTTTTGTGTTTTAGAGTTTCGACCAAATGAGCGAGCTTTTGCATGTTATCTGCGCGCGTATTTGGATTGCGAATGAGAGATTTTTTGGCAGCGTTCACTTGCCCCGCTACGGATTTTCTGGAGCGCCATTTCATACATTTTCTGGGCATCGGAGTGATTTTATACCCGTGGCGTACGCCGAATTCATCCGCCGTTTGCTGATGGTTTGGGCGTCTTATACAGTCGTGAAACCCCGTATCACGAGGTCTATTTGAGAGGTGGATATAACCGAGATCAGTTACTCTTTCTCTAAAAACTGTATTTGCATGGGAAATATAGGCCGCCACGCCGTGAATCCTGGCCCGCACAATTGTCAGGTTTGACAACAAATCACTGCTGAAAAACACCTTTGGCCAAGGGGCATTCTGCAATCTATTATATAACGCATTATTGTTGTCTGATCCCTGTGAACTATGACTGAGTTGGCTCGGCACCAAGGGTAAAATGACATAGCGTAATTTGGGTGTGTACGGGATTGCTAATCGAAGTTTCCATACGCTTGTAGGTATGTCCATTCCATTGCTGAAAAGTGAATATCCCGGCATGCCAAGCGATGGAAAGTGGATTCCGCTTGCATGAGAGTTTCCGAGAGACACGACCTCTAAATCACTGCTTGCGGTGTAAAAACCTCTAAGTCGGGTGTCCGGGGATTCGGCCGGAGCCAAGGTTTCTGAGATCAACCATGCCACCAGCAATGAAACAGTGATCGCGCCCGCAAAGAACCCAAGAATTTTGCTAGAATTGAAAATAGACAAATTCAAATCCCTCGAGGTTGCCAAACAAAACGATCATGGTGATCAGGATACAGCCATATAGAATGGCACGCCCCATTGGTCCGGTTGCGACCTGTTCAACCTGAATTGAAGAGTCGCGCCGGATCAAGATGTCGTTGGTGATAACAAATATTGCAAGAACACAGCCCCAAATATATCGCACCTTATTGGGGGCTGGTTTCAAAGTTTCCCACCCGCTTTCAAAGCTAAATAGGCCCTGAATTACGGTCAAAACCTGATCCATATCTTGTATCAAAAACATGGGTGCAGAAAGCGATAGAACCGCAATCAATACCACGCGCGAAGAGATGGCTGCGACCGTTTCATTGTGCACTGTGCGCCGCAGGAGCCGTGAAGTGGGTGTCCACAATCTGAGGACGACGCCGTGAAACACGCCGAATAGAATGAAATTCCATGAGGCACCGTGCCACAATCCAACCAAACACATCGCCCCGATCGCTACCAATGATCGCATCGGCTCCCAACGGTAGCGGCGTGCCAGCGGGATATGGACGTAATCCAAAATCCAACGGGTGAGAGTGATGTGCCACCGCTGCCAAAACTCCGTCAGGTTTTTCGCAAAAAATGGTTGGCGAAAGTTCTCTGATAATGACACTCCAATCCCTTTTGCCAGACCTCTTGCGATCAATGTATATGCGTAAAAATCGCAATAGACCTGAAACATCGCTGTGACGCAGACGCCCCAAAATAAAAAACCAGCCGAGGTGGTTGAGAAGGCGTCCTGAACAAAGCCACCAATATTATCTGCGACGGCTAGTTTGATGAACAGGCCCCAAAGAGCGATGAGAAACCCCGCCCTAAAGTTTGAAAAGGTGATGTTTTTTAGGGCTTTTAGTTGAGGAAGAAGTTTTCCTGCGCGCTCAATAGGGCCGGCGATTAACTGTGGGAAAAAGCTAACGAAAAGCAGGTAGGTTAGGAAATTTTGCTCTGGTTCCAATTTGCGCCGATACACATCTATTGAATATCCAAGCGTTTGTAGCGTGTAGAAAGACAGGCCCAGTGGTAAAATCAGATCGTGTACGAATATGTCTAACGACGCAGTTCGCTGAACCTCTGTGGCAAAGAAATTCCAGTATTTGAAGAAAACTAAAGCACCGATATTTAGGGTAACTGACCCCAAAAGCCACAGTTTTCGCACGCGTTTACTTTGGCTTTTGTGGATGGCTTTGCCCGCGTAAAAATCGACAATTGCGGATGCGATTAGTAATGGAAGGTAGCGAAAATCCCACCATCCGTAAAAGAACAAACTGAACAAGGCCATGTATAGTGCTGGCCGCCGAAAGCCGAATAACGCATAGAGCAGATAAAACAGAACGGCGAAGATACCAAAATCTAGTGACGCAAATGACATCGTTACACGGGCTCGATTATGCGAATTCGGGGGCGCGTTCTGGATCACGCTCCTGTGCGCCGGTGTGCCAGTCATGCCAGTTGGGAAGCTGATGACCGTTGTACAAATAGTCAAAAACTTCGTGGGCTTCGAGGAAATCAACCGCGTCGCCAGCAGTCATTTGACGAGATAATGCATCGCCAAAGTAACCAGAATAAATGGCGGTATAGGTGCGGCAGGTTTTACAATTTGTGGCACCATGTCCGCATGATTTCAGCACTTCTTCTGTTCCGCCCAATAGAATGTGTTTATGGTCGGGATCTGTACCCGCTAAGCAGTTCTTTGGCGGAAGGTCAGTTGTAACATCGTCAAAGAAAATGCCCGGCCTTTTGAACACCCATCGTGCCAGCGCTTTTGTAAAGACGACGACTTCAGGATAGAGATCAATGGCTTCGCAGATTGCCTGTTCGGCGCGCGCATCGCTTTGCCTGTCCATAACGAGATTATTGTCAGTGGAATCACTCTGAATGAACTTGTGCTTTCCTGCGTCACCTTCTGACAGGTATGATGTGTAATCTTCGGTTGGGCTATACACTTGAAAGGTGATGGTTTGTCCTAACGCGGCGCAATCGTGAACAACAGGAAGGATATCATCAATGTTTTGCGCATTGACTGTGTAATTGATGATCGCGCGGGGATCGGCGGCCGCGATACGCAGTGATTTGGCATAGGTATCGGCACCACGCCAAAGTTTGGTGAGAGCTGACGTGCCCCAAACTGAAATGAACAAACGAAACGGTAGGTCTGGATCTATCGCGCGTGTTCCATTGGTATGCACCATTCCTGATGACCAGAATTTGGCGGCGAGACGCAGCACATCCTGTTCCAGAGCAGGCTCTGCCCCTGCCATAAGCGGATAGGTTACACCCCGATTTTTTTCGGTCTCAAATATTGATGCATACTGCCCCAGATCGGCAGAGTTCGATTGGCCTGCATGTTCGCCATCCCGATTGAAGAAGAAGCACCCTTCGCAAAACAAATTACAGCGAGTGGACACGTCAAAAGCCGAAGTGGTTCGCGTGCGCGAGGTGCGTGTACGATGAAAAATTCTTGCGTGGCGTTTATCATTAAGGACGAGTTTGCGTAGCGCAATTTGCATTGTCTTGCCTCCGGTATTACTCGCGGCAGCGCCGGAACAAATTTGTACTGTAAAAAATTGGTTCATTTGTTTGGCCGAAACGCAAAACCAAAGCGCGTTTAGCACTGCCCTAAAATTGTGCTCTCGTCAATTGTTGGTTGAGTTGAGGGGCGGATGCAATTCGGAAGTAAGTGGCAATCTTGTGTTGAATCTCGCCCGCCCCAGCTGAATGGAAGGCGCGCCGCATAATCTGAATCTGGTTTGTGAGAGGGGCAGATCTGGCAGGTGACGGCGTCTGCGGCAGTCTTAGAAAAAGGTGATATTGCCACTTGTCACTGGGGGCGCATGTTCATTTGTTACGTTCAGAACGCGCGCGGCCAATCCGCGCAACTGAATAGTGGAGGCCAGTTCGAGTGCGTCGGTCATGGCGTCGGGATCAGCGCCTTGGGCCAGATTGTGGAGCATCGCAGCGACATCCTGTAGAGATTGCCGCAATAGATCAATTTCTTGCAATTGGATTTTGGTCAGATCCAATGCAGCTATGTTACATACTTCAGATATTGAATTATCCAAAGCAATTGCAAGCCTCGCCAGGCCTTCAACTTCGATGGCGGTGCGTTTCAAGATGCCTTGGGTTGAAATGTTGGACATCACTTATCCCCGTCTGGAAGAATGTAATCTGATGTCACAGTTTACCCACGACCCGTTCGATGCAGATCTTAAGATCCTGCGCCGAAAATGGCTTTCTTAAGAAGTTGTTCATCGCAAGCTGGCGCCCCTTTTCGATAACCTCTTTACTGGCCTTACCTGTGATGAGAATGAAGCCAATGCGCTGTGTCGCTTGGTGCCGGCGCAAGGCATCAAGCACCTGCAGCCCATCAAGCCCCGGCATGTTATAGTCAGAAATAACCAGGTGAACGGGCCTCGCAATTAACTTATTTAGAGCGAGCTCGCCGTTGTTTTCAGTTTGATAATGGACGATCCCGATTTGATCGAGGGCCTGCGTGATCAGGCCGCGGCTGGTTGACATGTCGTCAACGACCATAACTTGCAAGCGATCTTTAAGGCTCATATGCTACTCCATTCTCTCTTGAGGCCCCCAGCAGTTCCCTACCAGAGTTTAACAAGTTGTGCGCACGTACATATCTTGTGTCGCCTACGGATCTAAAATTCTTCAGTGCAGAAGGTGACAATCTTTCGGAGTGCCCTAGGTAGAGATTGCTGTTTGGTTTCATGTGTTTTGCAAATTGAACCCACAATTTCTCTTGCGTGGTGTTCTCAAAATAGATCACCACGTTTCGGCAAAGAATTACGTCAAAGAAGCCAGAGAAGGGCCAGTCTTCCACGAGGTTCAATTTCTTGAATGACACAAGCTGTCTTGCGGCCAAGCACACCTCAAAACTATCCGGATTTTCCGGGACAGGGTCGAAGAATTTTTCCAAAACCCCGTGAGGCAAGTTGAGTAGATTTGATTTCTGGTAGACAGCGTTTTGACCTTTGCTAAGAACCTGAGAGTCGATGTCTGTTGCAAGCACCTTAATGTCCAAATCCAACGCATCCGGGCATTGTGTAAGTAATGTAAAGGCAAGGCTAAAGGGTTCCTCACCTGAAGAGCAGCCCGCAGACCACAGTCTGATCCTGTCGCCATTGCGCGCTCTGTCAATCAAGTCTGGAAGTACATTAGCAGCTAAGTCTTCGAAATGACGTCCCTCACGAAAGAACCGCGTCACATTCGTGGTGAGCAAGGATATCATTTGCTCAAGCTCACTTTGTCCATTTGGGCTCTCCAAGAGGCGGCGATATTCCCCGAATCCCGACAGGCCCAAAACCCTAAGTCGCTTTGACAACCGAGCCAAGAGCATCGGCCGTTTTGAAAAGCCCAAGTTGATCCCCGTATTACTGAGGAATTGTTCGGTTATGGCCAAATAATCCCCTGCCGAAATGGGGAACTCTTCTGACAAAGGGCGAAAATCGCTGTGCTCCCTAGGCATTTTCAATACCTTGATGGGAGGGAAGCAAGCATCCCACATCAATGGCCCGTATCATACGATCATCGATGGTAAATATGCCCTCAATAAAGCTTTTAGTGGCGGTGGAGGCAACGTCAGGAGTGGATTTCATCGAATCATAAGGTAGGTTCAAGATGTCTGATACAGCTTCGACAAGAAGTCCAACCAAGCGACTGCCAAGCATCACGATGATAATAACGTGCCGAGACGAAGGTTGAGTGCTGCCCAAACCCAATCGAAGCGATAGGTCCACGACCGGTAAAACAATGCCGCGCAGGTTCATCATTCCTTTCACGTAATCAGGGGCATGAGGCAATGTTGTTGTCGGCGACCAGCCCCGGATCTCTCGTACATGCTCAATATCAATGCAAAAGCTCTGCTCTGAGATGTGGAAGGCTACGATCTCACGGCCCTTTGCAATTGAGGGTGCGGAAATATCATCCATACTGAGAAACTCCTGTTGGACCCGTCCCGGAGTTTGGGACGCTGGATATTTGATTTACCTGAAGTTGATCCGTATCGATGATCAAAGCGATGCGACCATCCCCGAGAATTGTTGCGGCAGAAACACCTGGTATGTAGCCGTAATTCGCCTCAAGCCCTTTGATGACAACCTCACGCTGATCACAAACTTGATCGACAGCGACAGCCGTTCGTCGGCCATTTTCGTTTTCAATCAACAATAGGGTGTGATCGGTGAAGCGTTCGGGGACAGAGCGGTACCCAAGTGAGGCACCTAGATCTATGACCGAAACCAACTCGTCCCCGGTGGACATCACCATCTCGTTCACGCCTAAAAACTGCACTCCAGCCTCGTCTGCGCGCATGGTTTCGCGCAAGGCGGAGGTGGGAATCACGAGCGTTTCCCCCGCGACCATGACGATCATCCCTTCCATAACTGCCAATGTGAGAGGCAGGCTTATCGAAACGGTGGTGCCCTGACCTGGTGTTGAGTGCAGATTTACCCGGCCGCCTAAGGCGCGGATTTCGCTTTTGACGACATCCATGCCAACACCGCGCCCAGAAAGGTTGGATATGTTTCGGCTGGTTGAAAAACCGGGCATAAATAGAATGTTGTCGATTTCCACGTCTGATAACTCGACATTCTCAGAAACCAACCCTTTTGAAATTGCGGTTTCTCGAACACGTTGGCGGTCTATTCCGCCGCCATCATCGCTAAGCTCTATGACAACACGACCAGAACGATGTGCGGCTGAAAGGGTGATCGTGCCCTGATCAGATTTGCCAGCCGAGGTACGCGTATTTGTGTCTTCGATGCCGTGATCTATGGCGTTTCTGATCATATGGGTCAGAGGATCGACGAGCCGTTCAATCACTGTTTTGTCGACCTCGACATTGTCACCAATCGTGACAATGCGGGCATCTTTTCCTGTGGCTTGTGTCGCCTCTCGTACGATCCGGGACATGCGTTGAAACAAGGGTTTCACTGGCTGTGCCCGAATGGCCATCACGCTTTCCTGTAATTCACTAGAAAGCTGTTTGAGCTGCGCCATTGCCGCCTCAATTTGGCTGCCCGGCGACAGTGACAATTCCTGAACCGACTGTGCAAGCATTGCCTCGCTGATCACCATTTCGCCGACAATGTTGATAAGTCGGTCAATACGGTCAAGGTCGACCCTAATCGTGGTTTTCGAAGGGGCAGGCGGCTTTTGAGGCGCTAGCTCTTCGAGTTCTTCAACTTTTGGTTCGGGGGGCTGTGAGTCGTTCGCATTTATGGCCGGCTTATTTGGCCGAGGGTGATCTGATTGGACGGCATCGGGCAGCGCGCCGATTTCCAGGCGGCACTGACCGTCAACAAAATCGAACACCTCACGTATGGAAACCTCATCCTCGGATGTTTCCAAATGCAGCCGCCACCCGATGCAAGGGTCATCCCACTCCATCTCAGAAAGGGGACGAATTCGATCAAGATCGGCTGTGACATCAAGAGATCCCAAACTGGATAACGCGCGGATGAGCAATGCGGCATCATTGCCGTTTGCATACAAATCTTTGAAGGGGAAAAAGAGTATTTCAAATCTGGAAAGAGGCGGCACATCGGCGGGCGATTCAATAGGGATATCGATCAAGATCCCAAGGGGAACAAAGGCTTCCTCCTGTTCGTTAACATTTCTGCCAACTGAAGCAGGTTCTGAACATAATGCCTGAAGAGATTTCATTAACGGATCTGAAAATTCTGGAGCGGAGTCAGTTCCGTGTCGAGCCGCATCGACTAGATCGTATAAGCGGTCTGTCGCATTGTAGAATTGCCCGATGATGCTGGGAGTGAGTTCCAAAGACCCTGCGCGCAAATCATCAAGCACGCTTTCAAAGGTATGGGCGAAGGCGACTAGTCCCTCTAGCGCGAAAGCCCCTGCGCCCCCCTTTATTGAGTGCACAGCGCGGAACACAGCATTAACAGTTTCGGAACTGTCGGTTCCGGCTTCAATCGCGGCCAACCCGTCAGTCAAGGCTTCTAGAAGCTCATCACACTCCTGAAAAAACCCGTCACGTAAGTCCGCAGATGATCCCATAATGCCTTACCCCGCCACGACCCTATGGATTGCAGACACCAATTTGTCCTCATCAAATGGTTTCACAATCCAACCAGTGGCACCGGAATCCCGTGCACGTGCCTTTAGCGCGGGCGCACTTTCGGTTGTTAGGATAAGGATCGGCAAGCCCCTGAATTGAGACTGCTCGCGCACGGCCTCAATAAACCCGAACCCATCCAAACGTGGCATATTGATATCGGTGATCACCACATCTGGTTTTACGTCTTTCAGGGCGTCCAACCCGTGTTGGCCATCTTCTGCTAGGGCGACGGTGAACCCCGCCTTGGTCAGCACCATCGAAAGCATACTGCGCATCGTGCGAGAATCGTCTACAGCCAGAACACTGATCGTCATTTTATCAAACCCCTCTCAATAAATGCAGTCGTTACGCCTAAATCGCAAAGACCCTGAATAAATGCGTCCGAAGCATCGATAATTGCGAAGTCTGCGCCATCTTTGGCCCACTGACATTTGGCAGCGCAAAGAAGTTGAATCGCCAATCCCCCGACATATTTCACATGCGCGGCGTTTAGCGCCACGGACGTATCTCTTAGGTGTTCAAACGCGTCGGACAGTTCTTCGCAGGCAGATAAATCCAACTGTGGAGGAAGCTCTACAACGAGCGACGTTTGCGGATGATCATCAGGAATGGGCTCAATCTCTTCTTCTAACATTGGGTGGTTTCAATCTTTTGTCAGCTTGCGTTCCTCAAAGGTCTAAGTGTCTTTCGTTAAAAGACAGTTGTCATTCTGGGATTGATCCAAATTTCGACGTGCGATGTTGTTGATCGCATGTCTGCCCCTTGTTTGGGTGTGGCAGCGGTGCGCACCCCATTGTGTGAAGGGCTAATAGCGTTATTTCGCGTCAAGTCGGGCGATATGCGGGGTTAGAACAAGGTTACGGCACCATGTCGGCGCGAATTATGGGTCCTTGGTTCACCAATTGACGCTTCAATTGCTGTAGGCGTTTCAGTTGCGGATTGCTCACTTTGAAGAAACAATCTTTGCGCCCGTCCTGTGTATGGCCAAAATCTAATTTTACGCCCAAGATTTCCGCCAATACATTGATTGGTAACGGGTATGCCCTCATTTTCAGTGAACCAACGCGCAAAATTGGTATTTGCCTCGCCGACGTTGTGCCGGCCAAGAGATGTTTTTGCGCCGCCAAAGAGCTTAATTCTCAAATTGGATTTGGTCGCTCCGTTTTGAATGAGTGAATTGATGAGAAGTTCCATCGCGTTGATTCCGTATTTCAACTCCCCGCTTCGCTCATTCTCTAGGCCGGGTACGAGAAAATGGTTAATTCCACCGATACAAGCGATGGGATCGTACAGGCAGGTAGCGACACAGGAACCCAGGATCGTTGTGAAAACAACGTCTGGAGATCCTGAAATTCGGTATTGGCCTTGGACCACATTGATAGATTGGCTTCGTTTAAGGGGCATGGCTTCGCATATGTGATTAAGCTGCCCAAATTCATCTTAACGAATGTCGGCGGGTCGGTTTCGGATCAGATCGGTTTGCCGCTAAAAGTCCTGCCATTCATTGCTGTTGACGGTTCTGGCCTCATAAGGAGGCGGGAGTGTTGGCTGATGGCGCTGAGTTTGAAAGGCTGCCTGTGCAGGGAGAGCCACCCCGTCATTGGTGTCTGACTGATTTGTGATGAAGCGCGCGAGCGCATTCGCCAACCGCTCTGCTTCGATACTTAGTGCTTGGCTGGATGCAGATGCTTCTTCGACTACTGAGGCATTCTGTTGGGTCACTTGGTCAAGCTCGTTTACCCCGGCATTAATCTCTTCAAGCCCGGCAGATTGCTCCTTTGAAGACTCGGCGATTTCGCTGACAAGCCCGGTGACCTTGGCAACCCGCGAAATGATCTCGTTAAGTGCGTCGCCCGTTTCACCCACAAGTGTTCCGCCTTGCTCCACCTGCTGAGCACTTTTGGAGATCAACTCTTTGATCTCTCGGGCTGAATCCGAGGCGCGTTGTGCTAATGCACGCACCTCAGATGCGACGACAGCAAAGCCGCGACCTGCTTCGCCTGCGCGCGCAGCCTCAACCCCGGCATTCAGAGCCAGCAGATTGGTCTGAAACGCGATGTCGTCAATCACGCTGATAATTTGGGTGATTTGGCCTGATGACTGCTCAATCTGGTGCATGGCGTCAATTGCGTTGCGCACCACCTCGCCACTTGCTTCGGCTTGATGTCGATTTTCAACGATGGCATCTTTGGCTTGCAGGGCATTTTCAGCAGCAGATTTGACGCTTGCCGTTAATTCATCAAGAGCGGCTGCGGATTCCTCAAGCGTTGTTGCCTGCAACTCTGAGCGTTTAGATAGATCCATGGCAACATTATTTATCTCAGTTGCATTGGTACGCACGCTTTCGGCGCTGATTTTCACTGTCGCGATAACTCCACTGAAACTTTCAACTAAATAATTGAAATCATGACACACCTTTTGGTCATTCACAGAAAGTCCCTCATATGTTGCCTCCTCTATGCGTTGCGTCAAATCGCCATGTGCAATCCGGTCCAAGCCAGCACTGAGAACAGCGAACATTTTGCGCTGCTTTTCTTCAATGTCATGGCGGTTCTTAGCGGCCAGTGCCTCGGCAGAAAGCTGATCCCGAAAGGCAAGCATGTTGCGCGCAATCAAGCCAATTTCATCCTGCCTCTCGATGCAGGGCACCTCAGTCGAGTAGTGTTTGTCAGCAATTTTTGTGATCGTATCGGCCAGTTTTGAGATTGGTACAGCGATTGTTTTGGCGATTGTATAGATGAGCCCGCTAAGGATTAACGTCGCAGCAAGAGCGGCAAAGGCCAAGGTTCTAAGGGCCTGAAATTTGGCATCTGCATTGATCCGGCTAAGATCCCATTCAATAACAAGAGCGCCCACAACGGCATCGTCTGAGCCAAACACAACCGGATGCGTAACCTGATAGGTGTCGTTCAATGTGTGTTCATGGATGTTTGCGCCACTCGCAAACAGCTGTTTTGCAAATCCGAACAGTTCTGGGGCCGTCGTGATATCTGCGTTATAGCCAGCAACGAATTCGCCTTCGGTGTTCAAAACGATCAAGCGATTTAGCCGTGAACTGTCGGATTCCACGATGCCTGAATAGGCAGTCTTGACCTGTTCGCCCTTGTTGAAGCGCACGGCCCCCCCCATTTGAGAGGCAAGGAGGTGCGATATTTCCGCGGAGCTGCTCATGGCGAGATCACGCATTCGCTCTCGCTCTGCTGTGTACTGAAGGGCGACAATCGACGTGCAGCCCATAATGAACCCAGCAGCGATTAGACCTGCGAGTTTTATGCGGATGCTGTGATTGGAAAACCACCCAAGCGTTTTGCGAGGGTGTTCTTTGGGAGTTTGGGTCTCTGACATGCTCGGCGACATTGTTTGCTTTCTCATCAACGGATTCAGAAAGCGCGCAGCAGGCTCTTTCCAAACAAGATGGTAAGAACCTGCACGTCAGGGTTTAACACAGATTGAACACAGTGAATGTTCGGGGCTGCTAATTCGGTAAAATTTGAACGACATTTACAATCAAAGAAAATGACGTTCAATATTATTGTTATATAATAGAGAGTTAGTCGCGAACTCCGGCGAATCTCTCCTGCCATTCTGCACGCTCGTCATCGACAATTTTGCGGAACGTCACCTCTGGTACAGTGAAAGCATGACCCGTTGGTAAGGCCGTAACCGCTGAGGCGATATCCGTTGGCCACGCATCCTCTTTGGTGTGCATGCTTTCCAGCAGGGATGCGCTGGCATCTGGAATGAAGGGCGCAGAGAGCACCGCGTAGATAGGGATCAAATTAAGAGCGAGGCGAATTTGTGCGGCGGCTTGCTCGGGATTGGTTTTGATCGTCGTCCACGGCGCGACCGATTGCAGGTATTCGTTTCCTGCTGCCCAGATCGCGCGCAGCTCTTGTGCTGACTTGCGGACTTCCATGGCTTCCATGTGTTGCTCATAGGCGCGCAGACGGGTTGTAAGCTCAGCAATGAGGGCTTCTTCTTCGGGGCCGAATTGCCCGCCCTCGGGGATGGCTTCGCCAAACTTCGCCCGGCAGAATTTGGTCACGCGCGAGACGAAGTTACCCAGAACATCTGCGAGGTCTTTGTTCACTGAAGTTTGGAAGTTTTCCCATGTAAATTCTGAATCCGAGCTTTCGGGAGCATGGGATAACAACCACCAACGCCAGTAGTCGGAGGGCAAAATCTCTAGGGCCTGATCCATGAAAACACCGCGTCCACGGGATGTGGAAAACTGACCGCCATCGTAGTTTAAGTAATTGAAAGATTTGATATAATCTACCAGCTTCCATGGCTCATTAGAGCCAAGAATCGTGGCCGGGAAGGATAGGGTATGGAAGGGGACATTGTCCTTGCCCATGAACTGTGTGTAGCGCACGTCGTCGGCACCCTTGTCGGTGCGCCACCAGCGCTCCCAGTCGGTGCCTTTGCCGGCGTCGACCCATTCCTGAGCGCAGGCGATGTATTCGATGGGGGCGTCGAACCAGACGTAGAAGACTTTGCCTTCCATGCCGGGCCAGTCCTCGCCGCCTTTTTTCACGGGAACACCCCAGTCAAGATCACGGGTGATGCCGCGATCCTGCAATCCGTCGCCGTCATTCAACCATTTATTGGCGATGGAGGTCGTCAGGATCGGCCAATCTGTTTTGCTGTTGATCCAATCCTGCAATTGACCACGCATATGGCTTTGGCATAGGAAAAGATGTTTAGTATCAACCTCTTCCAAATCTGTTGAGCCGGAAATTGTGGAGCGGGGATTGATCAAATCGGTCGGATCTAGCTGCTTTGTGCACTCGTCACATTGATCGCCGCGCGCGTTTTCGTAGCCGCAGTTGGGGCAGGTGCCTTCGATGTAGCGGTCGGGCAGAAAACGGCCATCAACCTTGGAATACATTTGTTTTCCAAGAACTTCGCGGATGAGACCTGCCTCTTGCAGTTGACCAGCGAAATGCTGGGTCAGGGCGTGGTTTTGCGGCGAAGAACTGCGGCCAAAATGATCGAATGACAACCGAAAGCCATCAGCAATTTTCGCTTGTATATCATGCAGTTGCGCGCAGTATTCGTCAACGGGTAGCCCGGCCTTGGTGGCGGCTAGTTCGGCAGGGGTGCCGTGCTCGTCGGTGGCACATAGAAACAAAACCTCGCTGCCACGGGCACGTTGGTAGCGGGCAAACAGATCCGCAGGCAATTGACTGCCAACAAGATTTCCTAAGTGCTTGATACCATTGATATAAGGAATGGCAGAGGTGATTAGATGGCGCGCCATAAATTACGGTCCCTATTAATGCGTTCCGGGCAATTTCAGGATCAATTGTGATCCAACCCACAGGCCTGATTTTAGGCCTAAGTATTTGGTGTTGCTACGTTTTACCTCGGGCCCATAAGAGGGGCCAAATTCAAAAACGAGCCTGTCTAAAACTCACTAGACCAATCCGGGGCGCAGTTCCAGCCTGTCTTTATGCATAAGCCCTATGAAAGCGGGCAACGGACGCTGCATTAACCGGGAAAATCACGGGGTATTTGCGGCTGATTACCCACCATTTACGCGGCGAGTTTTGTACGTTTTGTACAAAACACCCCCCGGTTTTGTACAAAGAAAAATCCGAGACCACGGGTTTTGTACAAAATGCGTGCACCACCGCAGAGACTGCGGCCACGGCAGGTAGATCTGTGCAAATACTGGTTAATATACGTGGTTTTAGATATCTTTTGGCCCGTCTTTTGGCCCGTCTTTTGGGATGTCTTTAGGGGTGTCTTTTACTTGGTTAGGTGCAGCGGTTTCATCACTGCCTTCGTCCTCATCATCGGGGGCATCTTTTGGATCGGTATCGCGCAGGCGGCGCATCAAACGTCCGACCACAAAAGAGGTGCGCGGCGCATAGACATAGCGCGTGCGATTGGCCTGCGTGGGGCGTGCGCGCATCCGGTTCAGACCAAAGACGATCAGGACCACATGCCCTATAGAGATCATGACAAAGAGCGCGGACGGCCCATACCATTGAATGAGGCTTGAGGCGGTAATAGGCGCCGCAATTGCCCCAAGGGCGAAAAAGAACATGAGGGCGGCGGAGAGCTCTACGCGCTCCTCATTAGTGGCAAAGTCATGGGCGTGAGCCGAGGCAACGGAAAAGATCGGAAAGGAGACAAAGCCAAAGATGCCCGCGTTGAGCATTACAATAGTGGTGCCCCCTCCGCTGGTGGCGGCAGTGGCGGCACAGCTGCAAATGGCGGCAACAGACAGCCAGATCAGCACCCAGCGCCGATCGTATTTATCAGCAAGCCAGCCAATCGGATATTGCGCCAAGGCCCCGCCAAAAACAAAGGCGGCAAGAAAATAGGCGATCTGGTTGGTGGCAAGGCCGACCTCGGTGCCGTAAACTGGGCCTACCATCCGAAAACTGGCAGAAGAGAGTGCTGCGACAACAACGCCAGCGGCGGCCAAGGGCGAGCGGGCAACAGCAAGCATCGGGCGCAGGCGCGGTGCGCTAGGCGTGGTGGGCTGACTGGCCTTGGTCAGGGTCATCGGCAGGATGGCCGCACAGCACACCAAGGCAAGCAGGTTGTAGGAGACATATGAGGCTGGCTCGAGGACGCTGATAACCATTTGAGCGGCAAGTGAGGCCCCCATATCCACAATGCGGTAGGTGCCCATGGCGCGGCCCCGTGTCTCATTGGTTAGCTTGGCCTGAAGCCATGCCTCGATCACTGTATAGCTGCCCGCGACGCAGATGCCCGTTGCAACCCGCATCAAGGCCCATGCGTAGGGATCAATGATCAAGAAGTGCGCCAGCAGGCCGATGGCACCCATGGCAGTGAACACCGCATAGGTCCGCGAATGGCCAACGCTGCCCATCAGGCGGGGTGCCCACCAACAGCCAATGAAAAAGCCAAAGAAATGCGCGGAGCCGAGCATGCCGATTTCTGAAGTGGAAAAGCCCAGGGTGATGCCCGAGAGCGCATCCAGTGGGCCAACGCCGCCCGTCGAAAGCTGTAGTAGAATGACTGAAAGGAAAAGGGCCGAGAAGGAGATGATCATTCGCATTTGGGCACTCGTGATGCGCGAAAACGGGGCGCTATCTGGGGGTTTTGGATGTTTGGTTGGGCGGCGGCGTTAAGGGGTGCAGGTGCGTTTGGTATTGGGGCGACGCTGCGCCTGTTCGGCTTGGATGTCCAGTGTGATCTGGCCAAGGGGGTGGGGTTAGATTGTGGGCGTGCAGATTGGGGAGATTGTTTTGGGGCTGGATTGCGGGCGATCGGGGATCGGGTTTGGAAAAATTGCTTGCCGGGATCATGGATAGATCGCAGTGTGCGGCTAAATGATTGATGTATTTTAGGGGAGCGACATGGCGGATCACGGATATGAGGCGGGCAGGTTGGATCTGCCTTTTGTGGGGATATCGACCTTTGGCAAGCGGCCCTATGTTGGCGATTGGGAGGCGATTGACGCGGATGTGTGCGTGATGGGTGCGCCTTATGATTTTGGCACGCAGTGGCGCCCTGGTGCGCGGTTTGGCCCCAGGTCTGTGCGGGAGGCCTCGACGTTATTTAGTTTTGGCCACGCGGGGGCCTATGACCATGAGGATGACGCGACCTATTTGCCGAGTGATGTGCGGATCGTGGATATAGGCGATGCGGATATTGTGCATACGGACACAATGCAGAGCCATGCCAATATCGAGGCAGGCGTGCGTGCGATCCTAAAGGCCGGGGCCTTGCCTGTGGTGATCGGGGGGGATCATTCGATCAATATCCCTTGTGTGAATGCGTTTGAGGGGCAGGGGGATATGCATATCCTGCAAATCGATGCGCATCTGGATTTTGTCGATGTGCGTCATGGGGTGCGGTATGGTCATGGCAACCCGATGCGGCGGGCAGCCGAAAAGCCCTATGTCACCGGGTTAACGCAGGTGGGGATACGCAATGTCTCGTCGACCGCGAAGGAAGGCTATGCGGATGCGCGCGAGATGGGGTCAGATATCCTATCGGTGCGCCAAGCGCGCAAACTTGGCCCAGAGGCGGTGATTGATCGCATCCCCAAGGGCGCGCGGGTCTATGTGACGATTGATATTGACGGGTTCTGCCCCTCGATCGCGCCGGGTACGGGCACGCCCAGCCATGGGGGATTTCTGTATTATGAGGTGCTGGAAATGCTACAGCATCTGGCGCAAAACTATGAGGTGGTAGGGATTGATCTGGTCGAAGTGGCCCCTGATTATGACCCGACAAATGGCACATCCATTCTGGCAGCGCAGGTTTTGCTGAATCTCATCGGGTTTATTTTCCACGCGCGTTCGTAAGATTTTAAGCCAATACGCATAAGGGTTTGGCTGCTTTTAACTTGCGACTGCGGTTGTAGGAACTAAGTTGGTGGCTGAACTCTGCCAAGGGATGCGCGTTATGAAGATGAACGAACTGGGGAACACGGGGATCGAGGTATCGGCCCTGTGTCTGGGCACAATGACCTTTGGCAGCCAGACCCGGCTGGAGGCGGCCCATACCCAGATTGATATGGCGCTGGAGGCCGGGATCAATTTTCTGGATACAGCAGAGATGTATCCGGTGAACCCGGTGCGCGCCGAAACGATCGGGCGATCCGAACGTATTTTGGGGCAATGGTTTTTGGATAGCAGGCGGCGTGATGACGTGGTGCTTGCGACCAAACATTCCGGTGAGGGATTGTCGTGGGTGCGCGAAGGGGCGGAGATTTCATCAAAAACCATCCATGAGGCCATCGAAGGGTCTTTGCGGCGCTTAAACACTGATTACATTGATCTTTATCAATTTCATTGGCCCAATCGCGGCTCCTATATGTTCCGGCAAAATTGGAGTTATGACCCCTCAAAACAAGACCGGGCTGCCACACAGGCGCATATGGAAGACGCGCTGGGTGCGTTGCAGATCGAGGTGGATCGCGGACGCATCCGGGCCTTTGGTCTGTCAAATGAAAGCGCGTGGGGCACATCACAATGGCTGCGTGTCGCGGCACAAATGGACGCGCCGCGCGTGGCCTCTATCCAGAACGAATATTCGCTACTGTGCCGGCTGTTTGACACCGATCTGGCAGAAACGAGCGTGAATGAAAACGTCGGGCTGCTGGCATTTTCCCCATTGGCGGCAGGGCTGTTAAGCGGAAAGTATCAGGAGGGTGCAGTGCCCGAAGGATCACGGATGTCTCTGGTTGAAAACCTTGGCGGGCGCAAAACGGCGCGGGTTTTTGAGGCGGTTGCGGCCTATTTGGAACTGGCAAAACGTCACGGGCTGGACCCCGTGCAGATGTCACTGGCATGGGCGATGCAACGGCCATTTATGACCTCGGTGATTTTTGGCGCAACGCGGGTTGACCAGTTGCAGCATATTCTGGACGGCAAGGATTTGGTTCTGAGCCAAGAGGTGATGAATGAAATTGACCAAACCCACCGCAATCACGCGATGCCCTATTAGGGGACTGCGTGACGGTTTGTGGGCTGAGGTTTGTGGGCAGCGGTTTTTGCGTATCTTAGGGCGCGTTGCTCTTAGGCTTGGGCTTGTGGGCGCAAACGCCGCCATAACCGGCCATCTGTAATCACGAGACCAAGGGCGATGAGGGCAAACCCATAGGCCGCCTCGCTGCCCAGTCTCTCATCTAAAAATGTGTAGGCAAGCCCAACCGCAACGGGCGGCACCAAGAGCGTGACCAACATGAGATTTGCCGATCCGGCGCGCACAAGTATTCGAAAGTAAAGGATATAAGCGAGCGCGGTTGAAAAAATGGCCAAGGCAATCAAGCTGGCCCAAACCTGAGCTGATAGAGCGAGCGCGGGCACGCCCTCGACAAAATAGACGAGGGGGATCATCAGAACAGTGGCCCCCAAAACCATGCCGAGGGCATTCATAATTGGCGGGTATTCTGACAAAAATCGCTTCCCCCAGACCGCGGCAAAAGAATAGGATAGGGCGGCCCCCAGAATGGCGATCTGGCCTAGGTTGCGGGGATCAAGACTGCTGAGAGATTCCAGCCCCATAATGACCGCAACGCCCAAAATACCAAAAGCCGCGCCCAAGATTTTGCGAGCTGTCAGGGGCTCGTCCACAAGCAAAACGCCCGCA
This sequence comes from uncultured Cognatishimia sp., assembly GCA_964021645.1. GTDB lineage: Bacteria > Pseudomonadota > Alphaproteobacteria > Rhodobacterales > Rhodobacteraceae > CANLDA01. The sequence goes on from CAXIAD010000015.1 coordinate 18,365, forward strand.
ACAACAGCGGCAAAAACCGCCGTGGTGCCATTCAGGATCGAGGCCAGCCCGCTGCCGATATTTGTTTGACCCCAAAAGATGAGCGAAAACGGAATGGCATTATTGAGCGCCCCCATGACGAGATAGCAGAGCCATGGTTTGGCGGCGCGCGGGATCTTGATGCCCTGTGAGCGCACGACGATGTAGAGCACGGGCACAGCAAAGAAAACGCGGTGCAGCACGATTGTCAGGGGCGGCACCTCGCGCAGGGCGATTTCGGCAAAAAAGAACGATCCGCCCCAAACCGTTGCCAAACAGAGCAAGAGTAATCCTGAGGTCAGGTCGATGGTGGGGGCGTTTGCGTTTTTCATGCGGCTGTGTGGCAGGTTTTTGTCAGGGCGCCGACCCGTTTCTTGCGCAAGGGGCCCGCTTCTTGTGCAAAGGGAGGGGAAATGGGGGATGGGGTGCAGGGCAACGTGGTGTTTTGCACGGCAAAGGGGTATCGGGACGGGGTGAAACCCTGTTGTGAGACAAATGATGCAAATTGATCAGCCCAATGAAGAGATACTAACGGTCACGCGGGCCTCTATGGCGCGGCGGTGGCTGGGGGTTGGCATGGTGACGTGTTTGGCGCTGATCCTGCTGTATATCGTGATTTATGCTCCGCCCGGTGGCGTTGAGTGGACGGTGTTTTTGATCAGCGTTGCCATGGCCTCGGCGTGGATGGCGCAACGCATGTATCAGGCAACGCAGCGCACGGTGGTGCTGACGGGGGCGGGGTTGCAGGATGATCTGGGTGAGGTGATCGTGCCGCTGGAAAATATTGCTTCATTGGAGCGGGGAGTTTTCGCGATGAAGCCGTCAAACGGGTTTTTGGTCCGCTTGCAAGCCAAGATGCCGCGCCGGTGGCAACCGGGTTTGTGGTGGCGCCATGGTCGCAAGGTTGGGAGCGGAGGCGTTACGCCGGGATCAGAGACCAAGGTAATGGCGCAAATGCTGGAAGCCATGTTGGCAGAACGCAATGCTGCTGCGGATAATGATTGAGGGAAAAGCGGCTCATCCCCCGGTTCGGCGCGCGCGGTGGGGCACGCAACCGAGGTAGGGGATGGATGGCGCAGGTTTGGGTTTAACCCCAGACCAATTGCGGTGCAAAACGAGGCCGCGTGAAGATAAACGTATCAATGTCGATATCGCCCATGCCCACATCAAAGACCGGCTCGTAGGTGCTGAAGGTTTGTACGAGGATCAGGGATTCGCCATCTGACATGATCGGGAATTTGTCTGACACATCGTTCAGGGAGCCTTGGGAAAGGGCATCAATGTCTTGGCCGTCGGTTTTAGACCATTCCAGCTCATAGGTTTGAGTGGCGATGTCCCAACTAATCAAGCTGACGCGCAATTTGGTTTCTGTATCTGACTGTGCCGCCAGAAAATCAAACAGCGTGTGCACGTTGGACAGGTAGGCTGCATCAATGGATTGGGTCTCGCGGGAGAGAACATCGCTGATGGTGAAGGCGGCCTTTTCCGTGGTGGAGCGGGCGCGGTAGGCATCAAAGAAGATGAACAAGGCCGCATAGGTCCAGATCAACATGGGCAGGATAATCGCCGTTTCAACCGCGATGGAACCCTTGGTATCGGAGGCAAAGGCGCGCAGGCGTGCTTTGAGCAATTTCAACGTCATAGACATTAGCGTGGCTCCTGTACAAAGGCTGATTTCGCGACCAGTGAGATGTCACCAGCGGAATCTGTGGTCAACGAAGGCGCGAGACCTGTGGTCGGGAACATGGGTGCATATTTCACGCAAGCCCGCAGGATCATCAGCTCGTTGTCCAGACCAGCGACAAAGGCGGTCACAGGCTCGATCTCTTCTGAACGGTCAGAGCAGATAGCGCCTTGGTCGTCAAAGTCCCAGTTTCGCGGATCCACCTGGATCATCTCCAGGGTCAATGCCGTCTGGCAATTATCCAATTGCTGAAAGTTGTCGCAGATGGATTGCTTTAGCTCCACGTAGGACAGGGGGTGACCCGTGGACAGGCGCACCTCGCGGACCGAAATATCCAATGCACGTTCCAACATTGCGCTGCGCAAAGTCATGATACCCAGCTCAACAGATCCAATAAGGATTGTCAGAAAGATTGGGAACATGATCGCGAATTCGACAACGATCTGCCCATCTTCCGCTTTGGTAAAACGACGGAGAAGGTTCTGTGTGACCCGTATCATTGTGTAAGCCTCAACTGGTTAATCTGGCGGGCAATCGCGGCGAAAGCTTCGGTGATTTCGATACCTTCGACCCGAAAGAAATGGCTGTCAGAGGAGGCGCAGTCTTTCATAACATTCGCGCCGTGATTGTTGACCTCAAAGCCGATGGACCAAATCACGATGCCGTTGTCTTTGGCGGCATCACAGATGTCGTCAAGCAGCGAGTCGGCCTGTGATGAGGTGTATTTGGTGTAGTAAAAGTTGCTTCTGTAGTAGTAGCCAACGTAGTTGTTGACGTAATAGTACAGCGGATAGCGGTTCCAATGCGCATAGTGGCTGTCATTGGCATAGGCCCAGCTTTTGATGCGGCGCGTGTTCACATTCACACCATCCGTCATCAGAATAACGGTTTTGAGCGTCTCACTATCGCTGTAAGAGGCAGGGCGGTTTGCAAAATCCACGTCAACTTCGCCATCATCGGCCATATCTTGGATGATTGGCTGAAAGGATGGGTCCAGCAGGCTAACGCCCCATTTCATACCAAGATGAATGGATGTGTTTGCACGCGGTGTCAGGCTGTCGATCTGGCTTCTGAGGGCCGAAGCGTTTTGGCTAAAGGCCGAGATGCGCTCGTAGGAGCGTTTTGGACAGCCAGGATTGGTGATCGGGTCCCGACGGTAAGAACCTGCCTCAAAGTGTTGCATCTGTTCATAAGCACGGGTTGTGCTGAAATTGGTGGTGTTGAATTCGTAATCATTGAATTCAATGCAATGGGAAAACCCATGCAGTTCATTCACGTTCAGACGGTCGAAAATGGCGGGGCCAGCGTTGACCTGTGCAGTATAAGGCACGATCGAAAGCGAGATGAGATCCTGCGTATCGGTGGTGATTACGGTATCCACAAAGGTTTTGGCGGCACTGCGCAGGTTGCTCATTTTGCTGTTACTGCGCATAGAGCCGGAGATATCCAAAACCATCGAGATTTCGACATTGGCGATCCGCTCTTCGGCGGTGCCTTTTGCGGGAACAGTCACGAATTTCAACGACTTGAAGCTTAGGCGGGCTTCTTCGGCGTCTTTATCTCTTAGGCCGTCAAGCTCTTCGCGGCCAAGAATTTGCATGAATTGAGTGCGCACCGTGGCGGAAGCTTGGGCGGAAACCGTGCGGTAGTTTAATCCGTCATCAACGGTTACGGAGGTGAGATAGTCGGTCATCCCCATCTTGTCGAAATAGTCGTTCACCACTGCCTCGGGATCAAGTTGTTGATCAAGGTCGGCAGCCGCAAGCACGGCACGGTCCAAGGTGTTCTGAAGACGGGTGCGCTGCATCTCTGCGCGCATGACATCAATGCCAAGCCCCCCGACAATCACCATGATCATAAAGATCGCAAAGGCGAAGACTGTAAGAGAGCCAGTCTCGTCCTGACCAAAGAATCGCAATTTTGTTGCCAACGTATTGTTGGGCCTTGCGCCGTTTCTTGGGTCTGAATTTTTGCTTCTCATATCACTCACCTAATTAACCTGCCGACGATCAACGGAATCACATCTGGCGTTTTCCCCAATGATGTTTTGCCACTGAATTCAGGCCTAAATAGGGCGATTTTGGGCAAAAAAATGCGTTTTTTTGGATATTTTAGCGACAATTAGGCGTCGGGCTGCGGGTGCGTTTCTGAATTGGGAACAATAGGGGGGAGGGGGTGGTTTTGGCCCTGAAACGGAGATTTGGGTGAAATGCTGCCTAATTTTTGGGCGAAATAAAAACTTGGTGCTCGTAACTGTTAACCATTCCGTCATAGGGTACAGGCAAGGATGCGGCAATGAGTCGCCATTTTGGCGTGATTGGAGGGAAATGATGGGCGCAATCAATGAACCGAGTTTTCGCGAAAGCGTAGACCTGATGTTTAACCGGGCTGTGGCCCTGATGGACCTGCCACCTGGTTTGGAAGAAAAAATCAGAGTGTGTAATGCGACGTACACGGTGCGCTTTGGCGTGCGGCTGCGCGGGCAGATGCAAACATTCACCGGCTACCGGTCGGTGCATTCCGAACATATGGAACCAGTGAAGGGCGGCATTCGCTATTCAATGGGTGTGAATCAGGATGAAGTCGAAGCACTTGCGGCGCTGATGACATATAAATGCGCACTGGTTGAGGCCCCGTTTGGCGGCTCCAAGGGCGGGCTATGCATTGATCCGCGTCAATATGATGAGCATGAGCTGGAATTGATCACCCGCCGTTTCGCCTATGAGTTGGCGAAACGTGACCTGATCCATCCGTCGCAAAATGTCCCGGCCCCAGACATGGGAACAGGCGAACGCGAAATGGCGTGGATTGCGGATCAATATGCACGGATGAACACAACCGACATCAATGCGCGGGCCTGTGTCACCGGTAAGCCGTTGAATGCGGGCGGGATTGCCGGTCGTGTTGAGGCGACAGGGCGCGGCGTGCAATATGCGTTGCAAGAGTTCTTTCGCCATCCCGAAGACATCAAGAAAGCCGGCCTAACAGGCAGTCTGGATGGCAAGCGGGTGATTGTGCAGGGGCTTGGCAATGTGGGATATCACGCGGCCAAATTCCTGTCCGAAGAAGACGGTTCGATTGTGACGGGCATCATCGAACGCGATGGTGCATTGGTAAGCGATGCCGGCCTGGACATCGAAGCCGTGCATGGATGGATCACCAAGCATGGTGGCGTGAACGGCTATCCTGATGCGACATTTGTTGCTGACGGGCCTTCGGTGCTTGAGAAAGAATGTGACATCCTAATTCCGGCTGCGCTGGAAGGGGTGATCAATATGGGCAACGCCGCAAATGTCGTGGCCCCTCTGATCATCGAAGCGGCGAACGGTCCTGTGACCGCCGGTGCCGACGTGATCTTGCGCGAAAAGGGCACGGTGATTATCCCGGATATGTATGCCAATGCGGGTGGTGTGACCGTTTCTTATTTCGAATGGGTGAAAAACCTGTCCCACATCCGCTTTGGCCGGATGCAGCGCCGTCAAGAAGAGGCGCGTCACCAGTTGGTGGTGGATGAGTTGGAGAGCCTGTCTAATGTAATGGGCAAATCCTGGTCACCCACGCATGACTTTAAGCAGAAATATCTGCGTGGCGCGGGGGAGCTTGAGCTTGTGCGCTCTGGCTTGGATGACACGATGCGGATTGCCTATCAATCCATGCGCAATGTCTGGCACGACCATAAAGATGTGACTGATCTGCGCACTGCGGCCTATCTGGTGTCTATTGGCAAAGTGGCTGACAGCTATCGCGCTAAAGGTCTGTAAGCTGAAGTAAATGAATTTGGAGAGGCCCGCAGTTTGCGGGCCTTTGCTGTTTTGGGATGCCGTTTTCGGTGTACAGATTTCGGGAATTGGGGTCTGTGCACGTGTTCAAAGGCGCGCCGCAAGGCGGACAGCGAGCTTTGAGCTGTAGTAATAGACATATGTGTATGGAAATGTGCTGTTGGGTCGATTTACGGCATGCTTCGTCGCTGAGAGACATTTTCAATATTTCATCCGATTGCTATGGTGTTGCGGATATCTGCAGTCTGCGCAGATTTTTCAGGGAGTGAGATATGCGCTTTTCAGGCTGGCGGGTTTTGAAAGAGGGATTGACCGGCAATAAAGGGTGGACACCCCATTGGCGCAATCCAGAACCAAAACCCGAGTATGATGCCATTATCATTGGCGGCGGCGGGCACGGGTTGGCCACGGCCTATTATCTGGCGAAAAATCACGGCATGACCAATATCGCGGTTCTGGAAAAGGGCTATCTTGGCGGCGGTAACATCGGGCGTAATACGACCATTGTGCGCGCCAATTATTTTCTGCCGGGCAACTCTGAGTTCTACTCGCATTCCCTAAAACTGTGGGAAGGGCTGGAGGAAGAGCTGAATTACAATGTGATGCATTCGCAGCGCGGCCAGATTGGGTTGTTTCATTCGGATGGGCAACGTGATGCGGCGGTACGTCGTGCGAATGCGATCCGCAATCAGGGCGACGATGTTGAATTGCTCGACCGTGAGGGCGTGCGCAAATTGCTGCCCTATCTGGATTATGAACAGGCACGGTTTCCGATTTACGGCGGGTTGTTGCAAAAACGTGCAGGTACGGCGCGCCATGATGCGGTGGCCTGGGGCTATGCGCGGGGTGCGGATCAGCGCGGTGTTGATCTGATTCAGAATTGCGAAGTCACGGGCATTGATATCGAAAACGGCGTTGTCACAGGTGTGCAAACCACGCGCGGGGCAATCAAGGCCAAAAAAGTCGGGATTGTTGTCGCGGGCCGTTCTGGTCAGGTGGCGGCGATGGCGGGGCAGCGTTTGCCGATTGAAAGCCATGTATTGCAGGCCTTTGTCACCGAGGGGCTGAAACCGGTGATTGATCACGTGGTCAGCTTTGGCATGGGGCATTTTTATATCAGTCAGTCGGACAAGGGTGGCTTGGTCTTTGGGGGTGATCTGGATTTTTACGCGTCTTATGCGGCGCGGGGGAACCTGCCGATGGTAGAGCATGTGATGGAAGCAGGCATGACATTGATGCCGATGATTGGCAAAGCCAAGGTGCTGCGCAGTTGGGGCGGGATCATGGATATGACGCCGGATGGATCCCCCATTATTGACAGGGTTGCGGGCGTGGATGGCCTGTTTTTCGACGGTGGCTGGTGTTACGGCGGGTTCAAAGCGGCACCGGCATCTGGCTGGTGCATGGCGCATCTGATGGCGACGGGCAATCCGCATGAGGCGGCAGCGAAAATGCGCATGGACCGGTTCCGCACAGGCATTGGCCTGATGGACGAAGAAGGTACCGGCAGCCAACACAACCTACACTAGGAGGAAAAGAAATGCGTATTACTTGCCCCCTATGTGGGGAGCGCGATCGGCGCGAATTTTATTATGTGGGCGACGCGGTTGCCCTTGATCGTCCAGAGCCTGATGCAGGCGAGGCGGCGTGGGATGATTATGTGCACAACCGCGATAACCCGGCAGGCGTGACCCGTGATCTTTGGTATCACGAAAGCGGATGCAATGCGTGGATCGTGGTGACGCGAAACACGGTGAGCCATGCGGTGATCGCAACGGAACTGGCACGCAAGGTCAAGGAGGCGACATCATGAGGATTTCAGGTAAGGGTCTTGTGGATCGCAACGCGCCGGTCAGTTTTCAATTTGATGGGCGGCAGTTTGATGGGTTTGAGGGCGATACAGTTGCCTCTGCCCTATTGGCGCAGGGTGTGAAGCTGGTCGCGCGGTCGTTCAAATATCACCGTCCGCGCGGCGTGATGGGGGCGGGTAGCGAAGAGGCGAGCGCGCTGGTCACGATTGGCAAGGGCGCGCAGTCTGATCCGAATGTGCGGGCAACGGTGCAGGAGGTCTATCAGGGGCTGGATGCGCGGTCGCAAAACCGTTGGCCGAGCTTGGATTTTGATGTTCTGTCGCTGAATGATTTGGCCTCTCCGTTTCTAAGTGCGGGTTTTTATTACAAGACATTCATGTGGCCCAAGGCGTTTTGGGAGAAGGTTTATGAGCCGATAATCCGCCGCGCTGCGGGGATTGGCGGGCTAAGCGGGCTGCATAATGAGGACCGGTACGAAAAGGGTTTTGCGTTTTGTGATGTGCTGATCATTGGCGCAGGGCCTGCTGGGTTGATGGCTGCGTTGACGGCGGCGCGTGCGGGGGCGGATGTGATCCTTGCGGATGAGGACAGTATCATGGGCGGGCGTCTGAACGGCGAAACCTATGATGTTGGCGGGATGCCCGGTCAGGTTTGGGCAGCGCAGGCTGTGGCCGAATTGGAAGGCATGGAAAACGTGCGTTTGATGCGGCGCACGACGGTGACGGGTGCCTATGATCAGGGCACATTTGGCGCGCTTGAGCGGGTGGGTCATCATGGGCCACGGGTTGCCGATCTGCCGATGGAATGTTTCTGGCGGATTGTGGCGAAGCGGTCGATCCTGACAGCTGGCGCGATTGAACGTCCGGTGGCGTTTCGCAACAATGATCGCCCCGGTATCATGACGGCAAGTGCTGTGCGCACCTATGTCAATCGCTACGGGGTTGCGCCGGGTAAATCGGTGACGGTGTTTGGCAATAATGATGATGCGCACCGTACGGCCCATGATCTGGTTGAGGCCGGCGTGCATGTGGCTGGGGTGATTGATGCCCGCCATGATGCGCCTGATAGTGATGATTTCCGGGTCTATAAAGGTGCGCAGGTATGCGATGCGGCGGGGCGCAAGGCGCTGGAGTCGATCACGTTTAGAACTGCACAGGGTGAGGATAAGATCCAGACAGATTGCCTTGCGATGTCGGGCGGTTGGAACCCTACTGTGCATATGACGTGCCATATGAATGGGCGGCCAACGTGGGATGAGGGCATTCAATCCTTTGTGCCAACAGCGGGGGCTGTGCCGGGAATGTTGACAGCCGGGGCGTGCAATGGTGTGTTTTCCACCCATGGTGCGTTGCGTGAGGGCAGCGAAATTGCCCTGCAAACCCTGAGTGCGCTGGGCATCAAGGCGCAGGCGCAGGCGTTGCCTGAAGCCGAGGATGCACCGTACCGGATCAAACCGATGTGGGCGGTTGAGGGCAAGGGGCGTGCGTGGCTGGATTTTCAGAACGATGTCACGGTCAAGGATGTCAAACTGGCCGCACAGGAGAATTTCTGCTCTGTTGAGCATATGAAGCGATACACGACGCAGGGCATGGCACCGGATCAGGGTAAGAATTCCAACGTGGCGGCCTTGGCCGTGTTGGCGGATGCCACGGGTCGCGGCATTCCAGAAACAGGCACAACCACGTTTCGCCCGCCGTTCAGTCCGGTGTCAATTGCGGCGATGGGGGCAGGGGCGCAGGGCGCTGGATTTGCGCCACAACGCTATATGACCTCGCATAAGGCGACGATTGAACGCGCGGCGCCGATGATTGAAGCGGGGCTGTGGTATCGCCCCAGCTATTTCCCGGCGCACGGCGAAAAGACGTGGCGGCAAAGCTGTGACCGTGAGGTCAATATGGTGCGCAATACTGTTGGTATTTGCGATGTGTCGACACTTGGTAAGATTGATGTGCAGGGCGCGGATGCGGCGGAATTTCTGGATTTCGTCTATACCAATATGTTCTCGACCCTAAAAATTGGTCGCACGCGCTATGGCCTGATGTTGCGCGAAGACGGCTATGTGATGGATGATGGCACCACGGCGCGCCTTGGCGAGCATCATTTTGTTATGACGACCACGACAGCGGCGGCGGGGCAGGTGATGCGACATCTAGAGTATGTGTCGCAATGTTTGCGGCCCGATCTGGATGTGGCATTGATGTCGGTGACAGAGCAATGGGCGCAGTTTGCGGTGGCCGGACCAAAGTCACGGGCGTTGCTGGATGGGTTGTTGGAGGAGGTGATCGACAACGACAGTTTCCCCTTCATGGCCTGCGGCGCGGTCACGGTTGAGGGCATCAAGGCGCGGTTGTTCCGCATTTCGTTCAGTGGCGAGCATGCCTATGAATTGGCGGTGCCTGCGCGGTACGGCGACAGCCTGTTTCGGTTGCTGCTGGCGCGAGCCGAACAGATGGAAGGTGGTGCCTACGGGATGGAAGCGCTGAATGTGTTACGGATCGAAAAAGGGTTCATCACGCATTCGGAAATCCATGGACGGATCACGGCGGATGATATTGGCATGGGCCGCATGGTCAGTGCCAAAAAGGATTGCATCGGTAAAACCATGAGCGAACGTCCCGGTCTGCATGGGCCAGAGCGTGAGCAATTGGTCGGGTTGAAACCTGTGGGTGTGGTCAAGCAAATCACGGCTGGGGCGCATTTGTTTACAGGCGATGAGGATGCGGTGCGCGTGAACGGGCAGGGATATGTGACCTCTGTCGGGTATTCGCCGACGTTGCAGTGTTTTCTGGGCCTAGCGTTTTTGAAAAACGGTCATGCGCGGCATGGTGAGGAGGTGCGCATGGTGGATCATGTGCGCGGCATCACCACACAATGTCTGGTGACACATCCGGTGTTTATGGATCGTGAAGGGGAGAAGACCCGTGGCTGAATTGATTGCGAAATCCCCCTGCGAGGGGCTGTTGCCGCTGACAATCGGCGGTGTGACGGTGAGTGAGGTTTGCCCTGATGCGTTGACGTCATTGTCGGCGCATAGGGGGCAGGAAAAGGCGCTATCTGCTGCGTTGAAACAGGCGCATGGCATGGCGGCCCCGGCGGTTAACCGTGCCACTGGCAAGGAGGGCGCGCGGGCTGTCTGGTTTGGGCAAGGTCAAGTCATGCTGATCGGCCCGAAGCCAGAATGGGACGCATTGGCGGCACATGCAGCCCTAACGGATCAGTCGGATGCATGGGCTGTTGTGCGCATTGAGGGCGCGCAGGGGGCGGATATTTTGGCACGCCTTGTGCCGGTTGACTTGCGTAAGGGTACATTTAAGCGGGGCCATACGGCGCGCACCGAATTGCAGCATATGATGGTGTCGATCACGCGCGTTAGCGAAACGGCGGTCATGATCCTGTGTTTTCGATCCATGGCGGCGACATTGGTACATGATTTGAAATCTGCGATGCAGGGGGTTGCCGCGCGCGATCTGGCCTGACATCTTGGGCCGGATTTGAATGGATAGGGTGATACAATGCGGTGCCTAAGTGCTTTGACGATTTTGGCTGTGATGGCTGTGACGCCTGCCATGGCGGCTACCAAGGCTGAAAAGGCCAATTGTGAGGCCAATGCGCTGATTGTGCAGCAGGTCGTGGAGCTGCGTCAGGCCAAAACCCGCAAAGCCAAGGCGCTTGCGTCGCTGATCGAAGGCGAGAATGCCGTTGAAGAGCGCATGGTGCCTGTGGCGACGGGGATTGTGGATTGGGTTTATGGGCTAAAGCGCAAAGAGCTAAAGCTGGACCCGGCGGCATCGTTCAAAGAGGCCTGTCTTTCTTATTAGCCTAGGCCCGCCTGACCCTAGACTCCGCCCGCCCGCTGTTCATATAGTACGCCATGAGCCTGCCCCCCGGATTCCTTGATGAACTGCGCACACGCACGAGCCTTTCGCAGGTTGTCGGGCGCAAAGTCATGTGGGATTCGCGCAAATCCAATCAGGGCAAGGGGGATATGTGGGCGTCGTGCCCCTTTCATCAGGAAAAATCCGCGTCTTTTCATGTGGATGACCGGCAAGGGTTTTATTACTGTTTTGGGTGTCACGCTAAGGGCGATGCGATTTCGTTTGTGCGCGAAACCGAGAATGTAGAGTTTATGGAGGCGGTCAAAATTCTAGCCCATGAGGCGGGAATGACGGTGCCCCAACGCGACCCGCAGGCGCAGAAACAGGCCGATAGGCGCACGTTGCTGGTGGAGGTGATGGAGCAAGCGGTGCAGTATTTCCGCCTGTCGCTGAACACGGGTGCGGCTGCAACCGCGCGGGAATATCTGGAGCGGCGCGGGCTGGGTGCCGCAACGCAGGACCGGTTTGAGATCGGCTATGCCCCTGAGGGGAATACTCTTTTTGCGCATCTAACCGGCAAAGGGATTGATCCGCAGATGATCATCGACGCAGGGCTTGCTGCGCGTCCTGATGATGGTCGCGCACCTTATGATCGGTTTCGCGGGCGGATTATTTTCCCCATTCGGGATGCGCGCGGGCGGTGTATTTCGCTGGGCGGGCGTTCTCTTGATCCGAATGCGCGGGCGAAATATCTGAACGGGCCGGAAAGCGCGCTATTTGATAAGGGGCGCAGCCTGTATAATCAGGGCCCCGCACGCGAGGCAGCGGGCAAGGGGCAGCCCTTGATTGTGGCCGAAGGGTATATGGACGTGATCGCGCTGGTCGAGGGGGGCTTTGACGCCTGTGTTGCCCCGCTGGGCACGGCGATTACCGAAAACCAGCTGCAAATGCTGTGGCGGATCGCGCCTGAACCGATCATCGCGCTGGATGGTGACACGGCGGGGCTGCGCGCGGCAATGCGGTTGATTGATCTGGCGCTACCTCTGCTTGAGGCGGGTCAAAGCCTGCGGTTTGCCCTGATGCCTGAGGGGCAAGACCCTGATGATCTGATCCGTTCCAAAGGTGCCAAGGCAGTGCAGCAGGTGCTGGATAAGGCAATGCCGATGGTCAATTTGCTGTGGCAACGCGAGATTGAGGGCAAGGTTTTTGACAGCCCGGAGCGCAAGGCAGGGTTGGATAAAACCCTGCGCGAAAAGATAAAATTGATCCGTGATCCGTCAATCCGGGGCCATTACGGCGAGGCAATCAAAGAACTGCGGTGGCATCTATTTCGCCCGCAACGGGGGGCGGGCCAAGGCGGCGGGCAAAAGAGCGGCGATTGGAAAGCGGGCAAGTGGAAGCCGGGTAAATGGAATTCTGGCCCGATCGTGCAGCAAAGCACAAAGTCATCACTATTGGTGTCCGCAGATGATGCGCGCCAACGGCACATGCGTGAAGCGGTTATCTTGGCGTCGATCCTTTCGAGCCCCGAGGTTCTGGATGAATTTGAGGGGCAGCTTGAGGGGTTGGAATGCCGCGATCCTGATCATTCATTCATGCGTGATCTGCTTTTGCGCCAACTTCATCGCGGCGTAACCGACCTGCATGGCATCGTAATGGATGCGATGGGGCCTGAGGCGCTTGATTTTCTAATGGGGCATCCCCATGTGCGTCTTGCCCCGCCAGTGCGTCGCCCCGGTGACGCGGATTTGGCGCGGCAAACCATCTCCGAGGAATGCGCCAAACTGGTCGCGGATCGCGGGCTAAGTGCGGAGATCGCCGAAGCCGAAGAAGATCTGGGCGGGGTGGCGGATGAGGCCGTCACGTGGCGCCTAAGTCAGGCCGCAGAAGCGCGCAATCGTGCGGTTCGCAGCGAGTTAGAAGACAGTGCAGAGTACGATAGAGGCGACAACGGCGCGCCCATAGACAAGGATGAACGCGCCGGTTTTGATGCCCTAATGGGCAGTATTAGCTTCACCAAACGGAATCGTTAGTGATTCGGAGCATTATGGTGAGGAAAAGATAAAGAAATCAGGGTAAACGGGTTGCGAATCAGCTTACGTCGCTATTGATTCGTTTGAAAGCGAATCACCCAGCCCTTTTGCAGGAGCACCGCATGGCCGCCAAAGACACCGACGACCGCAAACCCACCGATCAGGATGATGGCTCTCTGGATATGAGCCAAGCCGCCGTTAAGAAGATGATCGCTGAGGCGCGGGAAAAGGGCTATATCACCTATGACCAGCTGAATCAGGTTTTACCGCCCGATCAGGTTTCCTCTGAGCAAATCGAAGACGTGATGTCGATGCTGTCCGAAATGGGCATCAACATCATCGAGGACGAAGACGCCGAAGAAGAGGAAAAGGGCTCTACCGCTGTGGCCGAGATCGGTCAAAAGGGTGAGCTTGCGCTGACCCCTGAGAAAAGCGAAAAGCTGGATCGTACAGATGATCCGGTGCGCATGTATCTGCGTGAAATGGGCTCGGTTGAACTGCTGAGCCGCGAGGGCGAAATCGCCATCGCCAAGCGCATCGAGGCCGGCCGCAACACAATGATTGCCGGGCTATGTGAAAGCCCGCTGACCTTTCAGGCGATCACGATCTGGCGCGACGAACTGTTGTCTGAGGACATTCTGCTGCGCGACGTTATCGATCTGGAAACCACATTTGGTGACCAGCTAGAAGAAGAAGGCGAGGCCGCAGTTGTGGATTCCGCCAATGTCGACAGCGCACCCAAAAAAGACGAAGGGCCTGAGCTGGACGCAGATGGCAACCCGATTGCCGCTGACGATGATGATGATGAGGACGAACAGGCCAACATGTCGCTTGCGGCAATGGAGGCGGCCCTTAAGCCACGTGTTCTGGAAACTCTTGACCGGATCGCGGATGATTACGTTAAATTGTCTGAAATGCAGGATAGCCGGATCTCGGCGACACTGAACGAAGACGGTCGTTTTTCTGCTAAAGAAGAGGCGACATACCAGCTGCTTCGCTCGGAAATTGTGGAATTGGTGAACGAGCTTCACCTGCACAACAACCGTATTGAGGCGCTGATTGACCAGCTATATGGCATCAACCGTCGTATCATGCAGATTGACAGCGCCATGGTCAAACTGGCGGATCAGGCACGTATCAACCGTCGTGAGTTTGTTGAGGCGTACCGTGGTCGTGAGCTTGACCCGAATTGGCTAGAAGAAATGGCCGAAAAGCCGGGCCGTGGTTGGCAGATGTTCATTGAACGCTCCACGTCTAAGGTCGAAGAACTGCGTTCTGATATGGCGCAGGTCGGACAGTATGTTGGCCTAGATATCAGCGAGTTCCGCCGCATTGTTCAACAAGTGCAGAAAGGCGAAAAAGAAGCGCGTCAGGCCAAAAAAGAAATGGTCGAAGCCAACCTTCGCCTCGTGATTTCGATTGCCAAAAAATACACCAACCGTGGCCTGCAATTCCTGGATCTCATCCAAGAAGGTAACATCGGTCTGATGAAGGCGGTTGATAAGTTTGAATATCGCCGTGGGTATAAATTCTCGACCTATGCGACGTGGTGGATCCGTCAGGCGATCACTCGCTCTATTGCGGATCAGGCACGTACGATCCGTATTCCGGTGCATATGATCGAAACGATCAACAAGCTGGTGCGGACCGGGCGGCAAATGCTGCATGAAATCGGTCGTGAGCCAACACCGGAAGAGCTGGCTGAAAAGCTGCAGATGCCGTTGGAAAAAGTCCGCAAGGTGATGAAAATTGCCAAGGAGCCGATCTCTCTGGAAACCCCGATTGGGGACGAAGAAGACAGCCAATTGGGCGATTTCATCGAGGATAAGAATGCGGTTCTGCCCCTAGACAGCGCCATTCAGGAAAACCTCAAGGAAACCACGACACGGGTGCTGTCATCGCTGACGCCACGCGAAGAGCGGGTTCTGCGGATGCGGTTTGGTATCGGTATGAACACCGATCATACGCTTGAAGAAGTGGGTCAACAATTCAGCGTAACCCGCGAACGTATCAGGCAAATTGAGGCTAAGGCCCTGCGGAAACTGAAACATCCGAGCCGCTCGCGCAAGCTGCGCAGCTTTTTGGATCAGTAAGAAAACGGGCAAATCGCTCTCGTGGTGCTGAGGCATTATTTGGGGCGCATGCTGCGGTGATCGCAAAATGTCACGAAATTAGGGCGCTCCGGTTGGGGCGCCTTTTCTTTCAGGGCGTTAGCTTGGGTTTTTCAAGTAGATGATCGTTGAAGGGCCGGTCTGATTGACAAACCTACGGCGCGGGGGTGTCGGAACGGGGGGGACTGGTTTCGCGAGAGAATCCGTCGCCGTGCGCGATATTTGAAGGCAAGCTGTGCTGAATGCGTCAAACCCTGCGTTTGAGCGATTTGTATAAATTTTGTACAAATATTTTGAAAATCGGCTGAAAAAAGATGAGATTAAGACAATTGTGGCAGCTTGTGTTGTGGTTGAATTATTGTGATCAACTTAGGTTTTCGGCAGTTTAACGCAGAATTTGGGCCATTATTCGGGCCATTAGCTGTTTAGCAGTAAATACTTATGTGAAATATTAGAGGTATCATTCAAGTAATTGATTTAAAATAATAAAACTAAATTGCCTCCATAAAGCCCTGAAGCTGAGCAGTATTACAGGTGATTTTTCGCCCATTTCACCAATTCCTGAACAAGGGTGATTGGGCATTGGTGCCGTGACGCTGTTATGATCACATCGTCCGCAGATGGATTTACAAAAGGATCAGGCGCATGCGCAAAATATTTCTAGTGGCATTGGTAATGGGCTTGAGCCACATGAGCGCGGTTGGCGCAGCTGGTGGGGGCAGGTTTGGCGACACTCATCGGCCCAATGAGGTGAATGCGCTGCCCGGTGGTGGATTTGAAGTGGTGGCAGAGCTGGGCGATGGGGCGCGGCAATTCTGGTGTGCGGCGGGCGAATATGCTCGGCATCAGCTGGGTAAGTCTGGTCGCGACCGAGTGTATATCATGGCGGGCTATGGCAAGAGCATTACGTCACCCGGACGCAAAGGGGTTAGCTTCACCACCCAACCCGATGCAGCGTTACGGAAATTGGGAGAGGGGCGTGCGCAGGGGTATTCTCTTTCAATTCGAGAGGTGGGCACCAACCGGAAAGTTAATCTGGCCAGCAGCGTTTGTGTTGCGGAGCTGGAGCAGTATTGAGCCGGTCTGAAAACGGAAATGCGCCCCACAGCTAAGGCGTGGTGGCGCATCTTTCCGCATGACCAGAAACCGGGAACATCCCCTTGCGCATAACGATGCCCCAGATCCGCCCCCCGCAACAGGGGAGTAATTCCTAAAATTCCCCGTATCGCCGATTTGGGGGGCAAAATTCCCCTCTACCCAAACTGTAGAGGCTCCCCTATAGTGGCTGTGGATAACTGGGGAACATACCCCAATTCAGGCAGATAGAACGAAAAGGGGATTGCCATGCGCTGCCCGTTTTGCGGAAACGTCGATACACAGGTCAAGGATTCACGTCCGGCCGAGGATCATGTCTCTATTCGTCGGCGCAGATTTTGCCCGGCTTGTGGCGGACGCTTTACCACCTATGAACGTGTGCAATTGCGCGATCTTGTGGTGGTCAAAACCAATGGCCGTCGCGAAGATTTTGACCGGGGTAAGCTAGAGCGCTCCATCCGAATTGCCTTGCAAAAACGTCCGATCGAACATGATCGCATGGATCAGATGATCTCTGGTATTGTGCGGCGATTGGAAAGCATGGGCGAGACCGATATTCCGTCCAAAGGCATTGGTGAGATCGTCATGGAGGCCTTGGCGCGGATTGATACCGTGGCCTATGTGCGCTTTGCCTCGGTTTATAAGAATTTTCAGGCAGCGGATGATTTCGATAAATTCGTTTCTGAACTTAGACCCGATGTGAAACCTGACGAGTGATCAACACTGACGCACGCTTTATGGCGCTGGCCCTTACGTTGGGGCGGCGCGGTCAAGGGCGCACATGGCCCAACCCCGCGGTGGGCTGTGTGATTGTTCAGGGTGGCCGCATTGTCGGGCGTGGCTGGACACAGCCGGGTGGCAGACCGCACGCTGAAACAGAGGCCTTGGCGCAGGCGGGTGATTTGGCACGCGGTGCGACGGCCTATGTCACGCTGGAACCTTGTGCGCATCACGGACAGACCCCCCCATGTGCCGAAGCGCTGATTGCTGCGGGCATCACCCGTGTTGTTGCTGCGATCAAAGACAGCGATGTGCGTGTTTCTGGACAAGGGTTCGCGGCATTGCGTGCAGCGGGGATCACTGTGTCAACGGGTGTGCTGGCGGATGAGGCCGCACGTGATTTGGCCGGATTTTTTCTAAAAACTGAACAGGGTCGCCCGTTTGTTACGTTGAAGCTGGCGATGACATTGGATGGGCGCATTGCGACCGCCACGGGCGAAAGCCAGTGGATCACGGGGCCAGAGGCACGGCGGCGGGTGCATATGATGCGCGCGACCCATGATGCGGTTTTGGTGGGCGGGGGCACAGCACGAGCGGATGACCCTTCGCTAACAGTGCGAGATTTGGGTATTGCACATCAGCCGGTGCGCGTGGTCGTTTCACGGCGTTTGGATCTGCCATTGCTGGGGAAACTTGCCCGAACGGCGCAGGAAATTCCGGTTTGGCTGGCGCATGGGCATGATGTGGATCGCCATTTGGTTGATGCGTGGCACGGGCTAGGGGCGACCTTGTTGTCTTGCGATCAGGAGGGTGGACATGTTTCGCCCGCATCCCTGTTGCAGGCCTTGGGCGCGCAGGGTTTGACGCGGGTTTTCTGCGAAGGGGGCGGCGCGTTGGCGGCATCATTATTGGCTGGGGATCTGGTTGATGAATTGGTGGTGTTTTCGGCGGGCATGACGCTGGGAGCCGAAGGGTTTGCAGGGGTTGGTGCTTTGGGTATCGACAAGCTGCGCGCTGCGCCAAGGTTCAAGTTGCGAGCGCAAGAACGTGTGGGTGGTGATTTGATGAGTATCTGGTCAAAAAATTGATCTAAGCCAGCGGTTTAACGCCAAAACCTACTATAGCTCGCGAATACTCCCTGTAGCTTTGCTAATAGACGATTTGCAATTCCTGGGCGGGGAATATTGCCGGATGATAGCCGTGTGACGGCGATTTCAACGGGGCAAATCTGGCGTGTTACCGGATCAAAATAACGCGGATAATCTATCAAGGTGGCATGCACTAAACTTGCAAGATCGGGACGCGCTTGGCGACGCAGGGGGACGCGCCCCTTGTCCGTGGTTAAGCCCCAACCGGCATAGAATGGCGCGCCGTAAGTGGTGACCTTTTTGCCGCGTATCAGGGCCTCAAACCCGGTGAGGGAAGTCATTGTGCAGACCTCGTCCACCTGATCCAGCAGCTGTGCGAGGTCGGTGTGATCCAGTACCATATCAGCGATGTCGGCGGCTTGTGGCACGGCACCTATGCGCAGGCCAGCCTCAACATCCGGGTGGGGTTTGTATAGGATCACCGCATCAGGATTATCTGCGCGCACGGCCTGTAATAGCGCAAGATTGGTGGTGATTTCATCTGTTCCGGTTAGGATTGAGGCGTCATCCTCCACCTGTCCGGGCACGAGAATGCGCCGCCCCTCGGGCAGGGTTGGGACCGTGCCGCCGAGATTATATTTGCTCACTCCCAGCTTAATAAGGGAGGTAATCAGCCGCTCTGCGCGTAGGCGTTGATCACGTCGTAACGTCGCGCGGGATGTGATCAAATGCTCTAATCTGCTGGGTTTTGCAGGATCATAATAGATACCCAAATCGTCAACAACCAAGGACAGGGGCGGCACCAATTCGGCCCCCAAACCACGAGAGCGTAAAAATCCATCTTCGACGCGGTGGATGTCGTGGCGTAATCCGGTGTGTGCCTGTTTGCTGGCCCAGATCATGGTGGGACGATCTGCGCCCTCTTGGTCAAATTGCACGGGGGCGTAGCGGCCAAAGACCTGTTGCAGAGGTTTGCGTTTCCAAAGCCGCATGCCGTAGGCTGACCAGCCGCGATGATCCATACGCCAAGCCAGAGTTTCCGCCTCAAAGCGATCAAGCGCCTCTTCTAATGTGCAAATTTTATCACCATACGCATCATACCAAACTGGATACAGAATCATGGCGGCGGCAAATAATTGCGCGCGGGTCAGTTTACGTTGGCGTCGGGGCACAGGGCGCTCGTCGTCTGTTAGGCCCCAACCATTGTAGAACGGCTGGCCAAAAACGCGGGGTTTGTGGCCAGCAAATATGGCCTCAAATCCGATGTGCGAACTGACGGTATAGACACCAATAGCGCCCTCAAATAACACCCACGGGCTGATCGGTTCGGCATATAGTTTGACGCGATCACTTTCGTCATCATGGGTGAAATACCCGGCGCGTTGACCCTGTACGGTTTCAGGATGGGTTTTGATCAAAATGCGCGCGCCGGGGTGCTCTTCTTGGGCCATCACCAGCATCTCAAGGAAATGCGCGCGGGTTGCTTTGCTGGCCCGCACAGAGGCGTCGTTTAGGGTTTGATCGATCACCAGAACATAGCCGGGTTTTGGCGGGGTCAGGTCGGGATGAAAGGCGGAATATTTGCTAAGGTGCATCTCTTTGATGCGCTCAACCGCATCGCGGGACCGGTTTAGCAGGTCAGAATTGTCCAGTGGATCGTGGGTCAGCAGCTGTTCCAGATCAGACATTTGTGCCGGATCATAATGCATGCCGCCGTGATCCAGACACAGCCCCAAGGCAGGTGAGCCACTGCGCCCCGGAAAAAGAGAGCGCAGGAACGCATCTTCAACCCGCAGAATAGATGTGCCGCGTTTTGCGGCGACGGCCTCTCCGCGGCGGGCGGTCGGGCTGTGGCCCCAAACACCGATCAAATCATCAGGTTTGGGTAGGCCAAGGCGGATTTTGTAGCCTGATAATTGCAAAATCCGGCGCGTGCGTTGCTGGGTCAGAAACCCGCCATTATAAACGAAAAGCCGCCGGGAAGAGGGCTTCCCGGCGGCGATTGAATTGGTGTGATGAGCCCGCAAGCTCTTAGCCTCCGGACAGAGACGTAAGGGCGCTGACCGATGTGAGGGAGCCAGTCAGAGATGAGATGGTTTTATCCCATGTGGTGAACGGTGCCTCGGTCACATAAAGCGTATCCTGATCGCGGATCGAGAAGTCGCGCGCCTGAAACATGCCATTTGGTGCAGTTAAATCAAGCACATAGACAAGACGTTGCGCCCCGATCAGATCTTGGCGGCCCAGAACCTGATTGGCGATGA
Organism: uncultured Cognatishimia sp.; assembly: GCA_964021645.1. Taxonomy (GTDB): domain Bacteria; phylum Pseudomonadota; class Alphaproteobacteria; order Rhodobacterales; family Rhodobacteraceae; genus CANLDA01. The sequence continues at coordinate 38,783 of CAXIAD010000015.1, forward strand.
CAGCCGGTTCATTACGGAACACAAACACCCCGGTTGGATCCGCGGTGGAGGACATAAGCCCGCCCACTTGCGCCAATGCCTCAATCGCGGAGAGCGCCTGAGTTTCAAAGTTTACGCGTGTCTGCGTACCTGTTGCACCAAGAGCGGTGAACGTGCGGGTGTCTTCCTCAACGAGGATACGATCCCCCCCGCGCAGGGCGATATCAAGCTTGGGATCGTTGAACAGATCTTGGAACCAGATTGTATCGCTTTGGCTGCCGCGAATGACGGTAACCTGTGCGATTTCGGGCTCAATGGAAACGCCACCCGCATGGGCCAGCATTGCCGACAATGTCCGCGTTGGACGCTCGATCGCGTAAACACCCTGCGCCCCGATGGAGCCAACAAGCGAAACGGTGGAGCCATCACCCGCGGTGCGGCGCACCTCGACCTGTGGATCAGGGGTTTGATCTTCTAGCTTGGCGCGGATGATGCGGCGAATGCCTTCTGGCGAATTGCCAGCGGCGCGAATGCGACCCGCATAGGGCACAAAGATAAAGCCCGCACCGTCAACCTGCACCTCTTCGAGGATGGCCGAAACCTGCCCCTCGGGGCCAAGCAGTGGTTTGTCGACGTTTTCCCAGATGGTCAGCGCCAATGTATCTCCGGGGCGAATCGTATCGGACCCCAAGGCAGATGCGTTTTTGAAGCTGTCAGAGAAGCCCAAAGCCGGGGTAACCGAGGTCAAACGCGTCACACGATCATTGACCGTTACGATAAAGGAATCGCCCTTGCGTTGGACAGAACCTGCATAAATTTCACGTTTATTAGGGCCAACGCGCGGCAAGCCGCAAGAAGACACCAAGGCCAACGCGACCAAAATGGCGACGGATTTCGCCCATCGTGTTTCAAAGGGTTTCACTGCTCGGTCTCCTCGACCTGTTATTATTCTGCCTCAGTCTTTTTTTACAACCTATCGGAATCCGATAAGAAAATCCAGCGCTAGACCTTGTGGGTGTTAGTTGACGAGACGCAACTGTTGCCTCGGAGCCGCGGTGCCGGAACTCAGGGCATCATAGGGGTCTTCGCCCGAGAGCATCATGTCGACGACTTGGCGCAGCAAACGCCGCCGTGCGGAGGTAGAATAAAACCCGCCGGCAACCTGACTGGTTTCCAGTAAATAGCGGCGGTATTCTTTGTAGGCGCGGCTGTCAGGGCGGCTTGCGCCTGCGAAAAATTGATCTAACGGCTGCGTGCTGACAAATTCGGGTTGATTATAGACCGCATCGCCAAACACCTTGAGCGGGATGCCGCGCCATAGCACCTGTTGTGCAGCGGTGGAGTTGACGGTGACCGCACTGCGCGCGTCGTTCAGCAATTGCGCGAGTTTGCCGCCGCGAACGTAGTGCACACGGTCACTGATGCCATGCACAGCGGCGAGGCGTTTAATCTCGCGGCGCACGGGCACGCGGCCATCCTCTAGCGGGTGGGCCTTGAACACCAAATGATGGTGCTGCGGCGCGCCTTTAGCGAATTGGGTGACCACCAGATCCAGAAAGTCGGTCATCGTGGAAAACGGTGAATGTTTTTGAAAGCTGCTGTCGTGTTCCAGCTGCAAAAGCGCCAGATGATAGGGAAACCCGCCAGATCGAATGCGCAGCGTTGATATGCGCCGTTCAATGGCCTGAATGGGCATCAATAGCAGGCGGCGCAGATATAGCTGGAATTCTTTGGTGACAGATAGGGCGCGATGGGGGCGGAAATTATTGTAATCCCCGTTTCGAAACATCACAAACCAATGGTACAGCGCGCCGTAAAATACGTGATGACGCATGTCACCCCAATGGGCTGGCGGCATGGGGGTTTCCATATCGCTGCCTTCAAGGGCAGTTTGCATGTCCGGGATGGTCATATTCATCAAGCGGGAATGGCCGTTGGTGCCGTTACGCTCATAGGTGACCCAATAGGGGCGCAGGTAACCTTCTTCAAAGACATGCACGTTCAGCCCCAAAGATTTGGCAAGCTTCACGGCCTGTGCATGAATGGGGCGGGTATCGCCATATAACACGATATCAGTGATGTTTTTCTCGGACAGCAGGGTTGAAAACGTATCGGGCCAGTCGGCTGAGGTGCCTTGATACGGGATATAGCTGGCGGGGTGGAACCAAAACGCGCGATCGCCTGCGTTGAACCCAACGCGCCAAACCTCGGCTCCGGACCGGCGCAACATTTTACCAAGCACATGGAAAAACGGGCCATGCGGACCTTGCAGGAATAGAAACACCCGCTGCGGCTCGTTTGTGCGCTGTATGTTAGGTAATTGTGTCATGCGTCTCTTTGGTGCCATATATTTGTAACGGGCAGGTTAGCGCCCATGTCAGGCAAAAGTAAGGCATCTTGCAAGCGCGGGTTTGTGGCGTTACGCCATCCGCATAAAGCGTGTGCAACCAGAGGAGGGCAGGGCCCATGTTTACAGGCATCATTACCGATATTGGCGAATTGCGCGAGTTGGAACAGCGCGGCGATTTACGCGCGCGGGTCGCGACCTCTTATGACACTGACGGCATTGATATCGGGGCCTCTATTGCCTGTAACGGCGTGTGCTTGACGGTGATTGAGCTGGGAAGCGATTGGTTTGATGTGGAAATCTCTGCCGAGACGGTGTCGAAGACCAATTTGGATCAATGGGCGGCTGGCCTGCGGGTGAACCTTGAGCGCGCCCTAAAGGTGGGCGATGAATTGGGTGGGCATATCGTGTCGGGCCATGTGGATGGTGTCGCCGAGATCATCGCAATGCAGGACGAAGGCGATAGCACGAGGGTAACATTGCGCGCGCCCAAAGAGCTGGCACGCTTTATCGCGCCCAAAGGCTCTGTTGCCCTAAACGGTACGTCTTTGACGGTGAATGAGGTGGATAATTGCGATTTCGGCATTAATTTCATCCCCCACACCAAAGAGGCCACGATCTGGGGTGAGGCCAAGATTGGCCAGCGTATCAATCTGGAGATCGACACATTGGCGCGCTATGTGGCGCGGCTTGCCGAGATGAGCTGAGCGGAGGTGCGTGGCGTTGCCGTGCGCCAACTGCTGCGTTGAAGGTAGGAAATCAAGAATCGGCACCGCCTTGCCATGGCGAAACCCCTATGAGGTTGGGGTAAAACCAAGGGGCCAGAGGGCCAATAAACGGGTTTTACCTCGCGTTTACGGCTAATTTCATTCGTTGCAGTACTGGCCATCAGCCCCCCCTTGGGCTATCTGGCATGCAACAATCTGGCGAAAGAGGCCCCTATGAGTTTTGAAACCCCCGGACCGGTCGAAACAGGCCTGCGCACTGCCATCAGCCCGATCGAGGATATCATCGACGAGGCACGCAATGGCCGCATGTATATCCTTGTGGATCATGAGGATCGTGAAAACGAGGGTGACCTTGTGATCCCTGCGCAATTTGCCACGCCGGATGCGGTGAATTTCATGGCCACCCATGGGCGCGGCTTGATCTGTTTGACATTGCCTGCCGAGCGGATCGAAGAGCTGGGCCTGCCTATGATGGCGATGCATAACTCATCACGTCATGAGACCGCCTTTACCGTGTCTATCGAGGCGCGCGAGGGGGTGACAACCGGGATTTCTGCCGGGGATCGCGCGCTGACCATCGCAACCGCGATTGATCCAGCTAAGGGCGTCGCCGATATTGCCACCCCTGGACATGTGTTTCCCCTGCGCGCGCGCCCCGGTGGCGTGCTTGTACGGGCTGGTCATACCGAAGCAGGCTGTGACGTAAGCCGTTTGGCCGGGTTGAACCCATCGTCGATGATTTGTGAGATCATGAAAGACGACGGCACAATGGCGCGTTTGCCTGATCTGGTAACCTTTGCGCAGGAACATGGCATCAAGATTGGCACGATCAGTGATTTGATCACCTATCGTGCTCGCAATGATAATCTGGTTGTTGAAACCTCTTGTGATACGGTCGTGTCTGAACAT
>CAXIAD010000016.1:0-41781 GCA_964021645.1 uncultured Cognatishimia sp.
ACATCAGCCTATCATTTTCCGCAAAGATGTTGATCTATTGGCAAAGGATCACGGCAAGACATCTTGATCCAGCGACAAGACTACTGACCCAGATGAGCTGCGCACCAAAACCACCGAGCAAGGTGCGCGTGTTTTTACCCAACCGGAGCCACGCCATGCCAGAACCCACGCTCTATTTCACCCCGACGGAATTTCAACAACGCATCACCAAGACACGCACCGAGATGACGGCGCGCGGGATTGATGTTTTGATCGTCACTGACCCCTCGAATATGAACTGGTTAACGGGATACGACGGCTGGTCATTTTATGTGCATCAATGCGTTATTCTGGGCCTAAGCGGCGAGCCGATTTGGTTTGGCCGGGGCCAAGATGCCAACGGGGCTCTGCGCACTTGTTTTATGGATCCGGCAAATATTCTTGGTTATGCGGATCACTATGTCCAATCCACAGAGCGTCATCCGATGGATGATCTTTCGCAACGGTTATCAGATCGGGGCATGGGCAAAGGTGTTATTGGCGTTGAGATGGACAATTATTGGTTCACGGCGGCGGCTTTTGCCTCTCTGCAAACCAATCTGCCCAATGCGCGCTTTACGGATGCAACCGCCTTGGTCAACTGGCAACGCGCTGTGAAATCTGAAACCGAGCTTGATTACATGCGCAAGGCGGGCAAAATCGTTGAACGCATGCACCAGCGCATTTTTGATAAGGTTGAGCCGGGAATACGCAAATGCGATCTGGTGGCCGAGATATATGATGCCGCCTTGCGCTTTGATCCTGAGGCAGGAATTGGCGGGGATTACCCTGCGATTGTGCCGCTACTTCCCTCGGGCGCGGATGCCGCTGCCCCGCATTTGACATGGGATGACCTGCCGATGAAATCCGGCGAAGGCACGTTTTTTGAAATCGCGGGTGTTTACCGCCGCTATCACTGCCCGCTGTCGCGCACGGTGTTTCTGGGCAAGCCAACGCAAACGTTTCTGGACGCCGAAAAGGCCGTGCTGGAGGGCATGGAGGCAGGGCTGGAAAAGGCCCGCGTCGGCAATACATGCGAGGATATCGCCCATGCCTTCTTTGGGGTGTTGAAAAAATACGGCATCCACAAAGACAACCGCACGGGCTACCCCATCGGTCTAAGCTACCCACCGGATTGGGGAGAGCGCACCATGTCATTGCGTGACGGCGATAAATCCGTGTTGGAGGAAAACATGACCTTTCATTTCATGACAGGTTTGTGGATGGAAGATTGGGGTTTTGAAATCACCGAAAGCATTCGTATTGGCGAAAACGGCCCTGAATGCCTGTCCAATGTGCCGCGTAAAATGCTGGTGAAGGATTAGGGTAAAACCCTTTGGGAGGCCTACCGAATGCGGCTTGATGCGCGCGATCTTGATATTTTGCGGGTTCTCAGCACTGAGGGCCGCATTACCAAAGCAGCCTTGGCCGAGCGGGTAGGCCTGTCGCCTACCCCCTGTTGGGAGCGGTTAAAGAAGCTGGAAAGCGCGGGGGTGATCAAGGGCTATCATGCCGAGATCAGCCTGCGCAAAATCGGCCCCCATGTGACGATCTTTGTCGCAGCAGAGCTGGCCGATCATACCGCGGCCAGTTTCCGCGCCTTTGAGGCGGCGATGCAAGGCTATGACGAGGTGGTGGCCTGTTGGGCGCTGGGCGGCGGGTTTGATTACATTTTGCAGATCGTGATCCGTGATATTGAAACCTATCAAACCCTGATTGATCACATGCTAGAGGCCCGCATCGGTCTGGCGCGGTATTTCACCTATGTGGTGACCAAACCTGTGAAAGGGGCCGGCGCGCCGCCTATTTCACTGATCGCCGGATTGTTGGATTAGAGAGTTGTTGGATTTGGAGGGGTTTCGCGGCGAAACCTGCGGGGTGGTTTCGCCGCGAAACCTCCTATCCTAATGCAGGTCAAATCCGCCCATCATAGGCCCCGCGATCAATCATCGCCGCAATAAGCGTGAATGTATCGGCTTGTTGGGCAACCTCTAGTGCTTGGGCAAGCTCTGCTCGGGTGCTGACCTGATGCCCTGCCCCGCCAAAACTGCGCCCGATTGCGGCATAGTCGTGCGTGGCGAAATCCACACCGCGATTGGGCATCTGACGTTGGCGTTGTTTCAGCTCGATCAAAGCAAGGCTATGATCAACAAAGACCACAAATATGGTTTTCAGGCCCAGTTCGGCGGCGGTGGCCAATTCGCCTGCGACCATCAGAAAACCGGCGTCGCCCGAAAACGAGACGCTCACCCGTTCAGGCGAGGCGATGGAGGCCCCAATCGCCAAAGGCACCGCACAGCCCATTGTGCAAAGGGCCGAGGATTGCATCAGCCCGCGTGGCTCATGGCATTGCCAAATCTGTGAAAGCAAGATGCGGTGCGCGCCAGAATCCACCGAGGCCAGCGCGGTTAGGGGCAGGTTTTTGCGGCATTCATCCACAATCGCGGCGGGGCCCCATTGTTCCGAGGCGTCAAATGCCCTTGATAATGCGGCTTGTGTGGTTTGCACTTGTCCCGCGGACCACGTCGATTGTGCGGGCACGGCATCAGACAAGGCAGACAGGGTTGCGGCGGTATCGGCGACGAAATTCAACGTCGCCTGATGCATGTAATGGTGATTGGGCACAGCCGTGATATCAATCACATTGACGGTTGCCGGATCCCAAATCTGACGCCAGCCGGGGCGCATCTCAATAGGGTCATAGCCCGCGCAGATGATCAGATCAGCGGATTGCACAAAGGGCACCAAGGAACGATCCGCAAGCGGTGACAACCCAGCGGCCCCCAGACACAGGGGATGGGATTCGGGAATGATGCCCTTGGCCTTATAGGTGGTGATAAAGGGCACATTGTGTTTTTCCACAAAGGCAAGCAGCGTCGCCCCTGCGCCCTCGTTCATCGCATCCAGTCCGATGATCATGACGGGGCGTTTTGACGTGGCAAGCCAGCCCCGAGCGAGGGTCAAATCAGTGCCGACAGGCGCGACCGCGCTTGCGGCGGGGCGGTGTTGCAGCCCCTTGGCCGTGGAATTTGGGGCTGAGGGAGCATCAGCGACGGAAATCGGCACATCAATCAATACCGGACCGGGTCGCCCCTCAAGTGCTATGCCCAGCGCCTTGTCGGTCATGATGCCCGCACTGGCAGCGGTTAGCCGGAATGTCGCCTTGGTAATGGGATCAAACACCTTTTGGTGGTCAAGCACCTGATGGGTATAGGTTTGTGCCTCGTCCGCATCAACGCATCCGGTGAGCAGGATCACGGGAACGCGGTCTTGTTCGGCATTGGCGATGGCGTTGACCGCATTCATCGCACCCGGCCCGATGGTGGCCACAACGATGCCCGGTGCGCCAGTACGGTGCCAGCTTGCCTCGGCCATGAAACCGGCGGCATTTTCATGTTTGACCAATGTGAAACGAATGCCTGCCCGCTCCAGCGCATCAACCAATGTCAGAACCTCGCCCCCCGGCATGCCAAAGGCGTGGCGACATCCGGCCTGATAGAGGCGTTCCGCTAAAATATCGGCTGCGCGTTTGTCGGTCATGCTGTGCTCCGGTGAATGAGGTATGCTGTCAGGATTGGCATATTACAGCCCGAGGTTACAGAATGCTTGTGCCAACTCGCAAGGATGTGAGCGGTGCCATTGCCGTTGCGGGCCAAGAGTTCCTGAGAAATATGGGTATTTCGACATTTCGTTCTCGGGGGAATGTTTCAAACATCTGGTGAATACACACCTTGCTTCACAGTTCTGCGAGAGGGGCTGACACATCAATTCAAGCATGGCTATGTTCGCATAACAATTCACAGCCCTGTTGAGGACACGTCATGAAACGCTTTACCACCTTTCTAATTGCAGCAGCTTTTGCCCCCATCGCTGCCTTTGCCGGCCCGCAATACCTAGACGAGACCGGCTTTGCCGTTTCAGGGTTTGATGTGGTGGCCTATTTTGATCTGGACCAAAACCCCATCGGGCAAACGCAACCTGCGCCTGTTGCAGGCGATGCAGCCATCACCGCCGAGCATAACGGGGCCAAATTCGCGTTTTCCTCAGCGGAGAACCGCGACACATTTTTAGCTGATCCAGACAAGTTTGCACCGCAATATGACGGCCATTGCGCCTATGGCGTATCGCGTGGCGGCAAAGTGCCGGGCAACCCCAATCTGTGGCGGATTGTTGACGAAAAACTATATCTAAACATCACACCCGTTGTTGTGGGTTTCTTTGAAGAGGATATTCCCGGAAATCTGGACAAGGCGGAAAACAATTGGGTCGGTATTGAACCCAATGATGCCTCCACCAACACCATTCCTAACTATTCCTCGGCGGCCCCAGTTTCAAACTGAACCATCCCAAAGAAACCAAAGGCGGGGCCAATGCATGGCCCCGTTTTGCATGTTACGATAGGCTGGTATGTGGGGTGCCTTAAGGCAACATTCAGCGATAGGAGATACCCGTGAAAAAGCCATTTATAAACCGTCGGACACTGATGGTAACGGGTTTGGCTACTGCCGCAGGTATCGGAATTGCCGGATATGTTACGCGTGACCAGTTTGATGGGCGCGCGCTTAGTCCGGTTGCGGCGCTGGAACGTATGAACCGGGGTGACATCACCCTCATTGATATACGCAGGCCCGAAGAATGGGCCGCGACAGGCATCGCCGATGGCGCAGTTGCCCTTGATATGCGGCGGGCGGATTTTGTGGCCGCGCTCACGCAAATCCTGGAGGGCGATATTGACCGCCCAATCGCCATTATCTGCGCCCGTGGCGTCAGATCGGATCGAATGAGTGCCCGACTATCTGCCGCAGGATTTACCACCGTTATTGATATTCCCGAGGGCATGATGGGATCATCTGCCGGGCCGGGGTGGCTGAAACGAGGCCTGCCTGTTCAGGCCAAACCAATTGAGGCCAACTGATATGAAATCGAAATGCCAAAGAACTTTCATTGCTGTTGCAAGTTTTTTGGCGTTTTCCTCTGTGGCGCAGGCGGGGTGTTTAGATGCGCCCGAACCTTGTCGGATACCACTGGGGGAATACCATATCGCCCTGCCCGACATCCCAACAGAAGGGACGCTGCCAGTTGTGGTTTTTCTGCATGGGTTTGGCAGTCATGGCGGAAATAGCATCGGCAACCGGCGGCTGGTTAACCCCATCCTTGAGCGCGGATATGCCATGATTGCGCCCAGTGGAATGCCCCGGCGCAATGGTGGTGGATCAAGCTGGGTGTTTCACCCGAAACAAGAGCAGCGCCGTGATGAATTGGAATTCATCAATGCTGTGCTTGACGATGCGGTGCAAAAACATGGGTTGGACAGATCGCGCGTGCTGCTGGCCGGATTTTCCGAAGGCGCGTTTATGACCAGCTATCTGGCCTGCCGCGCGCCCGACGCATTTGCGGGTTTTGCGCCGCTTGCGGGTGGGTTTTGGCGCCCACATCCCGAAACCTGTGCCGGGCCTGTGCGATTGTTTCAAACCCATGGGTGGACTGACGGCACGGTCCCTCTTGAGGGGCGTCCGCTAGGCGGCGGATATTATTTGCAGGGTGATATTTTTCAAACACTGCAAATCTGGCGGGATGCCAATAGTTGCGACCAAATGCGCGCCGATGAACGTAGCACTGAGGGGACCTATTGGCGACGTAAATGGACCCATTGCGCCAGCGACAGCGCCTTGGAATTTGCGATGCATCCCGGTGGTCACATTTTGCCAAAAGGCTGGGCTGATATGACGTTGAACTGGTTTGAGGCACTGCCAGAACAATAGGGGCGACAGGCGGTTGGGCGTGCAAATGTTTCATCCAGCCAGCCATGCGCATTCTATCCAGCACACGACACGATCACAGATGCGTTATCAGTTTGCTTGACAGATTTATTGCGCTGCCCTCGGCCTTTTCCCGTCGGAATCCTCTCTCTCGTTTTGCTGGTCTTGGATATGGGTATTTCACCGCTTTTTCATCCGAATACCCATGCCACGTTGATCATTACAGCAAGTCCGCCCCACGCGATGCCTCCGGATCATGAGCGGCAATTTGCCAGATTTCACGGGCTGGCTGCGCGGCATCACGCTGACCATTTGAAACAGTCCTCGCGTTGTCCTCGCTTTTAGTCAAAACGGCGTGACCACAGCCGCCCAGTGGTGTCGCAATGCAGTCGGTGCGGTATGCTGACCCCTAAGAGATGCCTCAAAAGGAAAGTCGTATGAAAAGTGATTTGTTTGGAGGGAATGTTTCCCTGAGTTCTGACGGCGCGGTGCAATCGTGGAATGAAATGCAGATGGCATTTCTGTCGCACGGAGCCTCAACGCCGACCCATCTTGGGGCAGTTCTGACGACAGATCCTGAGTTCGCCTTGGCACATGCGGTCAAAGGGTTGTTTTGCCTGATGCTTGGGCGCAGCGAAATGGTGCAGCCCGCAATCGACGCCGCCGCAGCAGCAAAGCGCAGCGTATTAGCCGGGCAGATCACTCGCCGCGAGCGCCACTATGTTGAGGCATTGGACAGTTGGTTGGATGGCAGCCTATTGGCCGCGATATCACATATGGAAGCCGTGCTGCGAGAGCATCCACAAGACAGCCTTGCCCTGAAGATCAGTCATGCCATCCGTTTTATTTTAGGGGATGTGAAAGGCATGCGGGCCTCTATCGAGGCGGTGTTGCCTGCCTATGGGCTTGACCATCCGGCATGGGGTTATGTCATGGGATGTCACGCATTTTCATTGGAGGAAACGGGCGAATATGCGCAGGCCGAAAGAACGGGCCGTCAGGCTGTTCTCCATACGCCGAATGATGCCTGGGGTTTGCATGCCGTCGCCCATGTCTTTGATATGACGGGTGATTCGGCTGAAGGGTTGAAATGGCTGAATGGCCGTGAAGAGGCATGGTCACACTGTAACAATTTCCGTTTTCACGTTTGGTGGCACAAGGCTTTGATGCATCTGGATCGGGGCGAAGTGGATGCTGTTTTGGCACTTTATGATGCCGAAATACGCAAGGAGAAGACCGACGATTATCGCGATATTTCAAACGGTACATCGCTATTGATGCGCCTTGAACTTGACGGGGTAGATGTCGGGAACCGCTGGGAAGAAATGGCCGATTTCAGTGCCGCGCGCACCGAGGATGGCTGTCTGATCTTTGCTGATCTGCACTATTTATTGGCCCTGATGGGCGGGCGGCGCGAGGATGCGCTAGGTAAACTGATGTCTCGTATTCAACGCGATGCAAGCAATTCGAAATCCGATGTTGAGACACGCATGGCTAATCCCGGCGTTGCGGCGGCGGCTGGGCTTGAGGCATTTGGCGACGGAAACTACAAATCTGCTTATTTGAATCTTGCGCAGGCGCGCCAAGCGATGCAATCGGTGGGCGGCAGTCACGCCCAACGCGACGTATTTGAAAGAGTAACCATTGATGCCGGTATTCGCGCTGGTTTTCTGGATGACGCCAAAGCCATTCTGGATGAGCGCAAATCCCGGCGTTCCGGGGTTGAAGATGGCTATGCTGCCGCAAGATATGAGATGATTTCGCAGAGCAACGCCTATACTGACGCTGATATCAGTCTGCCCGCCGAGTGACCCCTGCCCCCAAAGACAATCAGCATTCCAGAAATTCGGAGACCTGAAAATAATGACGATGACCAGTGCGTCCATTCCGGTGAGCAATCCTGCTGCGGCCTCAACCGGTGCCGCGGCGAGGACCGTGCGAGACCCGAGACTGGATTTTTATCGCGGCTTGGCGATGTTCATCATTCTGATTGCCCACACTCCGGGGAATTTTCTGACCCTGTGGATTCCGGCACGGTTTGGTTTTTCCGACGCCACTGAAATTTTCGTTTTCTGTTCGGGAATGGCCTCGGCAATTGCCTTTGGCAAGGTTTTTGCCGAGCGGAGTTGGTTTGTAGGAACGGCGCGCGTGGTTTTCCGGGTTTGGCAGGTGTATTGGGCGCATATCGGGCTGTTTTTGACGGTGGCCATGATTATGGCGCTGATCGACGGCACGGGATTGTATGATAAAAACTACATCGGGTCGCTGAATTTATGGCCGTTTTTCAAGGACACACAAAGCCAGCTGTTCGGGTTGATGACCCTGACATATGTGCCCAACTATTTTGACATTCTACCGATGTATCTGGTGATTTTAGCAATGATGCCAGTGATGGTGGGCTTGGCGCAGATAAATGTTTGGTTGATGTTTGGGGCGGTGGTTGCGGTCTGGCTGGGGGCTAATTTCGACTATCTTTCGATGCCAGCAGAGCCGTGGTCAAAGCGCGAGTGGTTTTTTAATCCCTTTGGCTGGCAGTTGGTGTTTTTCACTGGATTTGCCCTGATGCGGGGCTGGATACCTGCACCCCCGCGTGATCGGCGAATGGTTGTGCTGGCGGTTGTGATCGTAGTGGCCACCATTCCCTTGGCCTATTTCCGGGTTCTAAACGCCTATCCTGATCTGAAACCTATGCGCGCGGAAATCAGTTTTTACATTGCGAAAACCGACTTTGGATTGTTTCGCTATATTCACTTTCTATCGCTGGCCTATCTGGGTTGGTTTGTGGCGGGTGAGCGGGGTCAAAACCTAATGGCGCGAGGCAGCGGCACCGTTGCGCGTGTCTGGCAGAGCCTGCTGGCAGTCATTCTGAAGGTCGGTCAGCAATCGCTGGCGGTATTTGTTGTGTCGATGGTTTTGGCGCGGTTGATTGGTTTTGCCTTTGACAATCTGGGGCGGGATACGCTGACTGTTTGGCTGGGAAATTTAGCCGGTTTCGCGATTTTAATCGCCGTTGCCTATGGTGCGGGTTGGTTCAAATCCCAACCTTGGCGCGCAAAGCGGGTGGTCTGATGTTAAGACGTGACGCACTGAAATATCTCACCTCACTTGCCGCACTTCCAGCGCTACCCGCCGCATTGGTTGGTGCAATACCTGCCGCCGCGAGTGAGGCCTCAAGTGGTCCGCATTTCACCAACAGCACATCGTTTTCCATCGACACGTTGATAGCACGTGCACGTGATATGGCAGATGTCCCCTATGTGGCCCGTGCCGAGGTGCCTGAGGCATGGAAAGCGCTGAGTTATGACCAGTATAAATCCATCTGGTTTCGAAATGATCGCGCCTTGTGGAACGGTACAGACACGCCCTATCGGGTGGATTTCTTTCATCCCGGTTTGTATTTTCCGCGCCCTGTTCAAATCAACATCGTAGAGAATGGAGTCGCGCAGCGCGTGGGTTTTGATTTTGCGCTGTTTGACAAAACAGATCAGGTTCCCGACCTGCCCATTGACGAAAACATGGGCTATTCCGGGCTGCGCCTGCGCACCGAATTAGAAAAACCCGGTATCCATCAAGAATTCATGGTGATGCAGGGGGCGAGCTATTTCAGGGCGATTTCCAAGGGGCAGATTTACGGTCTATCAGCCCGAGGGCTTGCCATCGACACCGCCGAAGGCAACGGCGAGGAATTTCCTGATTTCACCGAATTCTGGATTGAACGCCCCAACGCTGGTCAACAAGACATCAGATTGCACGCCTTGCTGGATAGCCCCTCCACTGTGGGTGTTTATACCTTTGATATCATGCCCGGTGCGCCAACTGTGATTGACGTTACCGCCGTCATTTTACCGCGCACGGATATGACGCATGTGGGCATCGCCCCGCTGACAAGCATGTTTTTGTTTGATGAAACCAATCGTGGGAAATTTGATGATTTCCGCCCTGCTGTACATGATAACGACGGGTTATTGATCCAGAATGGGGCGGGTGAAACCCTATGGCGCGCGCTGTCGAACCCCGCGAAATTACAGGTTAGCAGCTTTGTTGATATGAACCCCAAAGGGTTTGGGTTGATGCAGCGCGCCAATCGCTTTTCTGATTTTGCGGACCTTGAGGCGCTGTATCATAAGCGACCCGGCCTGTGGATCGAACCCGGCGAGGATTGGGGCAAAGGCGTTGTAACGCTGGTAGAAATTCCTGCCGACCGCGAGATTTATGACAATATTGTCGCCTATTGGCGCCCAATGGATGGTTTGGCCAAAGGCAGTGAGCACAGTTTTACCTATCGCATGACGTGGGGGGATGGCGCGACGGATCCGCTGCCAGTTGCCAAGGTTTTGAACACGCGGATGGGGTCACGGTTTAGTGGCGGTTATATCGTTGCCATTGATTTTGAGGCTGATGCTGCCCTGCCCGATGACCTAACCGAGATCACTATGCACATTAGTGGCAATCGCGGCAGTCACAGTGACGGCATTTTGCAACGTAACCCGGAGACCGGTGGCCCGCGCCTAGCCTTTAGTTTTGACCCTGAGGGGGCAAGTGCTGTGGAGTTACGGGCACAACTGCGGCACAAGGGGCGGATGGTGTCGGAGGTTTGGCTATACCGATGGACGGCGTCATGACAAATTTGGCCACATTGGAACCACGCATGCCGCCCCCTGCGCCGCTGACGATGCCCGCGCAGAACCTTGCGGCGCATTCACCCGTTGCGACAGCTGCAACATCTCGCGCGACGACACTATACCGGATGGCGGTATTTGTGCCTGCGATCATCACCACCACAATATTGCTGACGGCATTTTCTGATTGGTTATCTAATGGTGGATTGAACCAAACCGAAATGGTGCTGATCTGTCTTGTGGGGATAACATTTGTTTGGATATCGCTGTACGTCAGTTCTGCGTCACTGGGGTTTCTTAGCCATTTCAGTGTCTTGCACCGAGCGCCACGCCCGCATCAAAGCGGCGCGCCGTTGAATGTTGCGATCCTGATGCCGATCTATTCAGAAGATCCGGTGGATGTGTTTAGCAATGCCTCTGCGATGATTGATGACCTTGCCCGCCACCCAAGCGAGCATCGGTTTGAGATGTATTTCCTGAGCGATACGCAGGATATGGCGGTTGCCGCGCTGGAGATCAAAGCATGGGAAATGCTGCGCGAAACCCTGCCTACGACATTCAATATTTTCTATCGGCGGCGCGCCAAAAACATCGACAAGAAAAGCGGTAACATCGCTGATTGGTTGACACGTTGGGGGGCAGCGCATGATGCAATGCTGGTGCTGGATGCTGATAGCCTGATGTCAGCGAGTGCCATTTGCAAATTGACGGATGCGCTGGCCACCGATCCGCGTGCGGGGCTGATCCAATCACAACCGGGCTTATATGCAGGCGAAACCCTATTTGCCCGGATGCAACAATTCGCTGGCGTCACCTATGGGTTTTTGCTGGCCAAGGGATTGTCGCTATGGACCGGCAAGGAAAGCAATTTCTGGGGTCATAATGCCATCATCCGCGTGCGCGCCTTTGCTGATACTGCTGGCTTGCCCAAAATTCGCGGATTGCGGCACCCGGAAACATTGATTCTGAGCCATGATATTGTTGAGGCTGCTCTGCTGCGCCGTGCCGGATGGTCTGTACGGTTTTTGCCCGAAATCTCTGGCAGCTATGAAGAAGCCCCCGCGACATTGGTCGATTTCGCGCTGCGGGACAGGCGGTGGTGTCAGGGCAATATGCAGCATCTACGGGTGATGATGAGCAGCGGATTGCACTGGGTGTCGCGGTTTCACATGTTGCATGGCGCGATGGGATATTTGTTATCGCCGGTATGGTTTTCGCTGCTAATTATCTGGACCCTATTGGGGCGCAGCGAAGAGGCCAATCCGATTGCCTATTTTAGCGCGCAAAATCCACTGTATCCCCTGTGGCCACAGGAAAGCATGGTGAACTCGTTAGGATTATTGTTATTTATGTACGCGATGTTGCTGATCCCCAAGGTGCTGGGAATGATCACAACTGCCCTGACACCCGGAGCTGTTAAAACATTTGGCGGGGCGCGCCAGTTTCTGATTTCGTTTCTGACAGAGTTGCTTAGCTCTATCGCCTATGCGCCCCTGATGATGGTGCAACAAACGGTGGCTGTGGGGCGTAGTTTTGTTGGCATTCAGGCAAAGTGGGAGCCACAGCAGCGTAAAGGGGGGCGATATTCATTGCGCACATTGTTTCAATTCCATGCTGTTGAAACGGCCACTGGTTTGGTCCTGTTGTTGGGCATGTCGCTGGGCATTGTATCGCTGTGGTTATTGCCGATCATGATCAGCCTGATAATGGCCGTGCCCTTGTCTGCGGTCAGCGGTCTACGATTGCGTGATGTTCCATTGCTGAGCGGCTTACTTGTGACACCTGACGAGGTAGCCGTTCCCGATATCGTGGCCGCGAGCCATGTTGCGAAAAAGTGCTTTGCCCAGCGTCTGACAGGTGCATCACCTGATGTGTCGGCGGTAACGGTCGCGACGGTCACCGCACCGGCGGATCAACTTATTTAGCGCGCTGTTAGTGGTCAAACACGGTGAGCTTCGCCAACAGCTCGACCGTGCTACGAACCGAGAATCGCCGTAATAGCCGCGCACGCACGTCTTCTATCGTTCGATGAGACAGACCCAATTCACGAGCAATTTCTTTGCTGGTTTGCCCGCGTCCGATACCGCCCAATACTTGGCGTTCCCGCGGGCTTAGAGCGATGGGCGGGCGATCTGAAATCAACGCGAAACTCATCACTACCTGCGCCAACGGGATGTCGGGTGTCAGCGAATGCGCCCTGAAGCGACACCAAATCATGGTGTTTTCAGCTGTGCGGATCATGCGTTCATCTGAATAGAACTCATCGCGCATCAAAGGGGCAAGACCAACATCGCGCATGCGGTCGAACTCATCCCCTGTTGCGTAAAGCATTCGGAATGATTGCCCCACCAATTGGGATTTTGCATAGCCCACCATCCGCGCAAATGTGTTGTTACAGGCACGAATTACGCGCTGTTCTGTCATCACAATGCCGATCGGGGCCTCTTCAAAGGCGATATTATCCAGTGTCATGCTCCCTCTATACCGTATCTATACGGTATTGATACCGTGGCGCAAAACGTCATGCTGCAACCAACGAATATTTAGGCGAGGATCACATGGATCACCCAGAGCAAAGCGTAGTTGATCGCCTGATGCACCGCATCGATGCCAAAAGGGATGATCTGATCCAGCTTACGCAGGAGCTGATCCGTATTCCGACCCTGAACCCCCCCGGAGACAACTATCGCGAGATTTGTGATTATCTGGATGTCCGGTTGAGTGCTCACGGGTTTGAAACACAATTGATACGCGCAGTTGGGGCGCCGGGTGACAGTGACCGGTATCCGCGTTGGAATATCATTGCCCGACGTGAGGGGGCCTCATCCGGTGAATGCGTGCATTTCAATTCACATACTGATGTGGTGGAGGTTGGCCTTGGTTGGACCAAAGACCCCTTTGGTGCAGAGCTAGAAGATGGGCTGATTTACGGGCGCGGTGCCTGCGATATGAAGGGGGGGCTTGCAACCTCGATCATCGCGGCCGAAGCCTTTATCGAGGAATGTCCCACCTTTGCCGGTGCCATTGAAATCTCGGGCACAGCAGATGAGGAAAGCGGCGGATACGGCGGTGTGGCCTATTTGGCGGAGCGCGGTTTTTTTGCGCCAACGCGCGTGCAACATGTCATCATTCCCGAACCCCTGCACAAAGACCGCATCTGTTTGGGTCATCGCGGGGGCTGGTGGGCAGAAATCGAAACATTTGGCGAAATCGCCCATGGGTCGATGCCCTTTTTGGGCGATTGCGCAGTGCGCCACATGGGGGCGGTTCTGGACAAGTTTGAATCCGATCTGTTTCCCGCAATGTCGCAGCGACATACCGAGATGCCAGTGGTGCCCGAGGGCGCGCGCACCTCAACGATGAACATCAACTCCATTCATGGTGGCCAGCCAGAGCAACCCGCAGATTACACCGGATTGCCCGCGCACTGTGTGCCAGACAATTGTCGTATCGTGGTCGATCGCCGGTATCTGGCCGAGGAAACCCACGCGCAGGTGTCCGGCGAGGTCGAGGCCCTATTGAAAAATCTGGAAAACACGCGCGATAATTTCAAATATAGCATGCGTGAATTGAACCACGTCGCCCCTTCGATGACGGACAAACAGGCTCCTGTGGTCACAACAATTGCCCAATCCATTCAGGATGTATTTGGCAAAGCGCCAGAATACGTTGCGTCTCCTGGCACATATGACCAAAAACATATTGATCGGATCGGCAAGCTAAAGAACTGTATTGCCTATGGGCCGGGGATTCTGGAACTGGCGCATAAACCAGATGAATACATCGGTGTTCAAGACATGATCGACAGCGCCAAAGTAATGGCACATGCGCTTAGCCAATTGTTGCTGCCGCGCGAATAAGTGCAATAAACGGGAGGAAGACAAATGAGTTTCGACTTCACCAAGCTGGCTTTGGCCAGTACGTTCGCCCTTTGTGCAGGAATGGGTTCTGCTTGGGCCAAGGATGACATCATCGTCGCCTTGCAGCTAGAACCACCGCACCTTGACCCCACCTCTGCCGCGGCTGGGGCAATTGATTCAGTCCTGTATTCCAATGTGTTTGAGGGGCTGACACGATTTGCAGCGGATGGATCTGTGAATGCTGGTCTGGCCAAAAGCTGGGACATTTCTGAGGATGGGCTGGTCTATGTTTTCCATCTGCAAACCGGGGTGTTGTTTCACGATGGCACCACGATGGATGCGCAGGATGTGAAATTCAGCCTTGATCGCGCCCGCGCAGAAGACAGTGCAAATGCGCAAAAGGCGTTGTTCACTGGTATCAGCGATGTTTCGGTGATGGATCCGGCAACCGTAAAAGTCACATTGAGCGCGCCAAACGGAAGTTTTCTGTTCAATATGGCATGGGGAGATGCCGTAATCGTCGCCCCGGAAACGATTGAAACGATCAAAACCAACCCCGTCGGCACCGGCGCGTTCAAATTCGTGAACTGGGTACAGGGCGACAAGATTGAGATCGCCCGCAATGACGCCTATTGGGGCACAGCCCCTGCATTGACAGCCGCGACATTCAAATTCATTTCTGACCCAACAGCGGCCTTTGCGGCGGTGATGGCGGAAGATGTGGACGCATTCGCTGGTTTTCCCGCGCCCGAAAACCTGCCACAGTTTCAGGCAGATTCGCGGTTTCAGGTGCTCGTCGGATCAACCGAAGGCGAGACAATCCTATCAACCAATAACCTGATGCCACCGTTGGATAACGTGTTGGTACGCGAGGCAATTGCCCATGCGATTGACCGTCAGGCGATCATTGACGGCGCGATGTTTGGTTTGGGCACGCCTATTGGAACCCATTTCGCCCCGCATAACCCGGATTACGTCGATCTGACTGCCAACTCGGCCTATAATCCAGAGCTGGCAAAAGAGCTGCTCGCACGTGCAGGGTTTCCTGATGGGTTCAAAACCACATTGAAACTGCCCCCACCATCCTATGCACGTCGCGGCGGCGAAATCATTGCCTCGCAACTGCGCCAAGTTGGGATTGAAACAGAGATTTCCAATCTGGAATGGGCACAGTGGCTGGAACAAGTGTTTCGCGGCAAAGATTTTGGCCTGACTATTGTAAGCCACACAGAGCCACTTGATATCGGTATCTATGCGCGGCCTGATTATTACTTTCAGTACGACAATCCCGCGTTTCAGGCTTTGAATACCGAGCTTGGCATAGAGGCCGATCCAGCAATTCGCAGTGATCTATTGGGAAAAATGCAGCGTATGATTTCCGAAGAATACGTGAATGGATATCTGTTCCAACTGGCCTACCCCACTGTTGCAAATGCCAAAATTCGGGGTTTGTGGGAAAATGCACCCACACAGGCAACCGATTTGACAGCTGTTAGCTGGGCCGACTGATCCGTCACCCAGTACACAACAGGCACCGCCTCGTTTCTCCGGGCGGTGCCATCCTCACCCTACCGCAAAGAGCCTGTAAATGCTGCGCTATGCCCTGAAACGTGCCCTGTCGTTGATCATCAGTTTGGCCGTAGCCTCTGCTGTTATCTTCATGGTAATTGAGGTTGCTCCGGGTGATCCTGCGCGTTTTATGCTGGGACTAAACGCCCAACCAGACACGATTGCCGCCTTGCGCACCGAGCTGGGTCTGAATGTGTCCAAGCCCGAGCGGTATTTTAACTGGATCAGCGGCATGCTGCGTGGTGATTTCGGCACATCCTATACCTACCGCAGCCCGGTTTCTCAGATGATTGCCGATCGTATGTGGGTAAGCCTGCCCTTGGCTGTTTTCGCCTTGCTGCTCTCTATTGTCGTCGCCTTTCCTGCCGGAGTTTATGCAGCTTCACGCCGGGGTAAAACCGGGGACATCACCGTCATGGGAGCCACGCAATTAGGCGTTGCAGTGCCCAATTTCTGGTTTGCGATGATGTTGGTGTTGGTTTTTGCCATAAATTTACGCTGGTTCAGCGCCGGGGGGTTTCCCGGCTGGGACGCTGGTTTTTGGGCCGCCATAAAGGCGCTTACCCTACCAGCCATAGCATTGGCTCTGCCACAATCTGCCATTCTTGCCCGCGTGATGCGCTCCTCTTTGCTAGATATTTTGAGCGAAGATTTCATGCGCACGGCACGGGCAAAGGGGCTTAGCCGCAGACAGGCACTGTGGCGCCATGGCCTGCGTAATGCCTTGATCCCAGTGCTAACAATCATCGGCCTTCAATTTTCATTTTTGTTGGCCGGGGCGATCATAATCGAACAAGTGTTCTTTCTGCCCGGATTGGGCCGGCTGATTTTTCAATCTATCAGCGCACGCGACCTGATTGTCGTAGAAAGCGTGGTCATGCTGTTGGTATTTTCGGTCATTTTGGTGAACTTTTTGGTCGACTTGGCCTATGCGGTTGTCGATCCCCGATTGCGGAGCCGAACATGAAATCGCGCAGCTTAATTTTTGGCGGGTTCCTGTGTGTGATCATTGTTGGCGCGGCCCTTATCTCGTTTCTGTGGACGCCATATGACATCACCACAGTCAACATCCCTGACAGGCTGAAAACGCCCAGTATGTTGCATTGGTTTGGCACCGATCACTTTGGTCGCGATATTTTCAGCATGATCATGATTGGCGCGCGCACGTCCCTTGCGGTTGCTCTGGTGGCCGTTGGTATCGGCATGGGGCTAGGCGTGCCTTTGGGCCTATGGGCCGCTGCCAAAAAGGGGGGGTGGACCGATGAAATCATCATGCGGGGCAACGATCTGATCTTTGCCTTTCCCAGCCTTGTCATTGCAATTCTGATCACTGCCATTCTGGGCGCGGGTGCAATAAATGCAATCATCGCCATCGGCATTTTCAACATCCCGGTATTTGCCCGATTGACCCGCGGCGCATCGCTAAGCCTGTGGGAACGGGAATTTATTTTGGCCGCGCGTGTGGCCGGAAAATCTCTGCCGCGCATCAGCGTTGAACATATTTTGCCCAACGTCACCAATCTGTTGATCGTACAAGGCACCATTCAGTTTTCATTGGGTATCTTGGCCGAAGCGGGCCTAAGTTATGTCGGCCTTGGCGCACAGCCCCCTATGCCTAGTTGGGGGCGTATGCTGGCAGATGCGCAAACTATGGTCAGCTTTGCACCGCATCTTGCGTTGGTGCCTGGATTGGCGATCGTTCTGTCTGTTCTGGGGTTGAATTTACTCGGGGATGGGCTGCGCGACTACCTTGATCCACGCATTCGGGTGGCCCGCACATGAGCCTGCTTGCGATCAACAACCTGTCGCTGTCGATTGGCGCTGTTTCCATTCTAAACGACGTATCTCTTAGTGTCGCACAAGGGGAAATCGTGGCCGTAACAGGCGAAAGCGGATCAGGGAAATCCATGACCGCACTTTCGGTGATGCAGTTATTGCCGCAAGGTACAGAGCGTACCGGCAGTATCCTGCTGGACGGCACCGACCTGATGACCACCCCCGAGAGCCAGATGTGTAATCTGCGTGGCAATGATATCGGCATGATATTTCAGGAGCCGATGACGGCCCTAAATCCGGTTCAGACCATCGGAGATCAAGTTGCAGAAACTGTTTTGCAGCATGAAAAGGTATCTCGTCAGGAGGCGATGAAACGGGCCGCCGCCATCTTGACCCGCGTAGGGTTGCCACCTGAAAACTTCCCGCTGACACGGTATCCACACGAGCTTTCTGGTGGTCAAAGGCAACGTGTTGTGATCGCCATGGCCATTGTGCAGCGCCCCCGGTTATTGATCGCGGATGAGCCGACAACAGCGTTGGATGTCACAACACAGGCGCAAATCCTCGACCTGATTAAGGAACTGGTTGCTGATTTTGACATGGGCTTGCTGATCATCACCCATGATCTGGCGGTGGTGGCCGATATCGCCGACCGAATTGTTGTCATGCACAGGGGGCAGGTTGTGGAACAGGGCCAGACCGATGCCCTATTTGCCAATATGCAGCACCCCTATACGCGGGCATTGTTTATGGCCTCCGGGCATGAGGTTGCGCTTCCCGCAGTGACGACGCAAGAAGATGCCCTGCTTGTGGTGGACAAGGCGACACGCGATTACGCCCTGCCCCGAACACAGCTATTTGCGCCCCGCCAATTTCACCGCGCGGTTGATCAGGTCAGCTTTACCATCAACAAAGGGGAACGTGTTGGTTTGGTTGGTGAATCCGGCTGTGGCAAATCCACTTTAACCCGCGCCCTGCTGGGACTTGAGCCATTGCAGGGCGGTGAAATTCGATTGTTTGGAAAACCCGTTAGCCCGACCATGCCCCTTGCTTTGCGCGCGGGTTTACAAGTCGTGTTTCAGGATCCCTTTGGCAGTTTTAATCCCCGCCATAAGGTTGCGCGCATCATAACAGAACCCTTTCATTTGATGTCAGATGCCCCGCAAGGTGAGGCCCGTGGCATGCGGATCGCCGAGGCGCTAACCGCCGTTGGGTTGACCCCGAATGATGCTCATAAATATGTCCACGAGTTCTCCGGTGGACAGCGCCAGCGCATCGCAATTGCGCGCGCGTTGATTATCAAACCTGATGTCATCGTCTTTGACGAGGCGGTCTCGGCCCTCGATGTATCAGTACGTGCGCAGATACTTGACCTAATTGCCGATCTCTCGCGCAGCCACGCCCTAAGCTACTTGTTTATCAGTCATGACCTAAGTGTTGTGCGCACAATCACCGACCGCGTGTTGGTCATGCAAGCAGGTAAGATTGTCGAAGAAGGCATGACCAAAGACGTCTTTGCCCACCCCCAGCACCCCTATACCCAATCCCTGATCAACGCGGCGCCCCAGTTGCCCGATCTAACCCATCTGAAAGAGAGCGCCGATGTCCCTGCCTGAGCTTTGGTTTGATCCCGCGAAATGTTTGATTGGTGGCAACTGGGTATCCCCAGCCAATGGCGAAACACTGCCGCTTAGCAACCCGTCTGACGGAACAATGATAGCAGAGATCGCACGCGGGACTGCTATCGACGTTGACGCCGCTGTGGCCGCAGCACAGGCTGCGCGTGATGGCACATGGGGGCGCGCAACCGCATTGGAACGCGGGCGCATCCTAGCGCGGTTAGGGCAATTGGTATTACAAAACGTCGACGCCCTCGCCAGACTTGAGGCGTTGGATGTGGGCAAACCACTTACCCAAGCGCGGGCAGATGTCATCGCCTTGGCCCGCTACATGGAGTTCTACGCAGGGGCCGCCGATAAGGTACACGGGGAAACGATCCCCTATCTTGATGGCTACACAGTTTACACATTGCGCGAGGCCATTGGCGTTACTGCCCATATTGTGCCGTGGAATTATCCGATGCAGATCATCGGGCGATCTGTCGGGGCGGCTTTGGCGATGGGCAATGCTTGCGTGCTGAAACCCGCAGAAGAGGCCTGTCTGACGGCCCTCGCCTTTGCTGATTTGGCGATGCAAGCAGGTCTGCCTGCGGGCGCACTAAATGTGGTGCCCGGTCTGGGTGCCGAGGCAGGAGCGGCGCTATCCACGCATCCCGGTGTGCAGCACATCAGCTTTACTGGCTCTGTCGCAACAGGGGGTGCCATCCAATCCGCCGCTGCGCGCCACGTTGTTCCGGTCACGCTGGAATTGGGGGGGAAATCGCCGCAACTGGTCTTTGCTGATGCGGATATTGACGCGGCCCTGCCGTTTTTGGTGAATGCTGGCATTCAAAACGCGGGCCAGACCTGTTCTGCCAGCTCACGTATATTGGTTCAGCGGCCTGTATATGATCAGGTTTGCACATTGATGGCGCAGCGGTATGGCGCGTTACGTGCGGCCCCCGCGATGGATGACCTAGAGTTGGGACCGTTAATTTCGGCCCGTCAAAAGGAACTTGTGACCGGATACATTGCCAAAGGGGCAGACCTAGAAATTGCTGCCCAAGGGCAGGTGATTGATGCGGCCCCAGACAGTGGGCATTACGTCGCCCCCACCCTTTTCTCATCAGTCAGCCCCGACCACGCCCTTGCCCAAGAAGAGATTTTTGGCCCGGTTCAGGTCCTCATTCCCTTTGACACCGAAGAAGAAGCCATCGCGATAGCCAATGGCACCGATTACGGCCTTGTTGCCTCTGTCTGGTCGCGTGACGGGGCACGACAAATGCGATTGGCGCGCGCGCTTCAGGCTGGGCAGGTCTTTTTGAACAACTACGGGGCTGGTGGCGGCGCCGAGCTGCCATTTGGGGGCACGGGGAAATCAGGTCATGGGCGTGAAAAGGGATTCGAGGCGTTGTACGGGTTTTCGCAGCTGAAAACTGTGGCGGCCTTTCATGGCTAAGTGCCCTCGGGGCCAGACGATATCAAACACATCAGTCAAAAGGAAAACACATGCGACTTAAGGGGAAAACCGCAATTGTAACCGGCGGAGCATCGGGTTTTGGCGCAGGCATTGTGCGGAAATTTCTGACCGAAGGGGCCGAAGTCATGATCGCCGACATCAATGGCGAGGCGGCAACAGCAATGGCGCAAAACGGCGGTGTTGCCCAACAGGTTGATGTGGCCTCTGGCGCATCAGTAGATGCCATGATCGCCGCAGCACACGCGCGTTGGGGAAAGATCGACATTCTGGTCAATAACGCGGGTGTCACCCATTTACCCGCCACGATGGAAACCGTCAGTGAAGACGATTTCGACCGGGTTTTCGCCGTGAACTGCAAGGCGGTCTATTTGACAGCCCGCACGTTGGTTCCCCTGATGAAAGCGCGCAGCGTCGGAACCATCCTGAATGTCGCCTCAACGGCTGGAGTCAGCCCGCGACCGAACCTGAACTGGTACAATGCCTCAAAGGGATGGATGAACACCGCAACCCGCACAATGGCAATTGAGCTGGCACCACACGGGATTCGCGTTAACGCGCTAAACCCAGTGGCCGGGGACACGCCGCTTTTGAAAACCTTTATGGGCGAAGACACCCCTGAAATGCGCGCAAAATTTCTGTCCACAATTCCCATTGGCCGTTTTTCAACACCTGAAGACATGGGAAATGCCGCATGTTTTCTATGTTCGGACGAGGCAAGCATGATCACGGGCGTCTGCATGGAGGTCGACGGCGGGCGGTGTATTTGACCGGGCATTGTCTGGGTTTTCGCGCGGGCTTCAAATCTAATTGCTGTAGATTTTTTTGACCGAAATCAGAATACCGCGATTTCCCTCTTGACCCTCACGGGGGGCTTTAATAAACCGCGACCACCGTGGCGCGGTAGCTCAGTTGGTTAGAGCGATCGACTCATAATCGATAGGTCGGGAGTTCAAGTCTCCCTCACGCCACCATTTCCAACCTAACCTGCAAAATTCGGGGCACACATTCGGCTCGTCAGTTGAGTTCAACTCTCAACTACGCCCAATCGAAAACGCATAGGGGGACATGCCAAACCGCTCTCGAAAGCGTTTGGAGAAATGCGATACGGCCTCAAATCCGCAGGCAACAGCCGCCTCGCTGACGGATATGTCGGTTTCCGCCAATAGGGCGCGCGCGCGCTGAAGTCGCAAATCCATTAAGTATTGCTTGGGAGTTTTGCCAATATGACGGCCAAACAGACGTTCCATTTGGCGACGCGACACGCCAACGCTTTTGGCGACCTCGTCAAGCCGTAGATTCTCGTCGAGGTTTTCATCAAACAGATTGATGATCTGGATAAGTTTTTCGTTCCGCGTGCCAAGGGAGGCCGATTTTGACGATTGTTGATTATCCTGCTCGGCACGGTGCACAAAATGCAGACACATGTTCAGCACTGCTTCGGAGAGAATCGGGCCAAACCGTTCGTAGATAAGTTTCAAAAACAGATCAGTTGCAGCGGCGCCCCCACCACAGGTCATGATTCTGTCATCAACGACGTATAGTTGCTCGCTCGGCTCAAGATCGGGGTAGGTTTCCTTGAATGGCAGTATATTTTCCCAATGCAGCGTAAACGACCGCCCCTTTAGAATGCCCGCCCGTGCCAATGTATAGGCCCCGGTGCATAGCCCGCCAACCGTACGCCCCAAACGCCATTGCAACCGCGTCCAATCCGCGACTTTCTGCGAGGAGGCCTTTTCGGGCTGTGTGCCAGAACATACAAACACCATGCTGCCGCTTTTGGTTTCTGTAAGCCCAGAATCTACGTTGATTTCAATACCGTTGGAACATCTTACCGGCGCGCCATCCTCTGATATCACCTGCCAGCGATACAGCAACTTACCCGTTAGCTGATTGGCAATGCGCAAGGTTTCAATTGCCGCGCTGAAGGCAAGCATCGACGTGTCAGGCAATAAGACGAACACAACGTGCTCCGGCTCATAGGCATCGGTCATCGGCACGTGGGCAACGCCTTTTGGTATCAGACCTTCTTGCATGATCACTCCTTCTTGGCGGCTGTGTGAACCTATCAGGTGGCTGTGCCAAATGACAACGCCCTCGCCTTGTCTTATGTGCAATTGCACAACGCCACGTTCCGGTTTGCAAAGCGTATAATCGCGCCTACACCTTATCCTGAACCCAGCCAATACGCCAAAGGATCATCATGCTCAGCGGATATAAGATCATCGAATTTGAGGGGCTTGGCCCTGCCCCTTTCGCATCAATGCTGCTGGCCGATCTTGGGGCGGAGGTGATCACAATCCACCGTAAAGGCGGAAAAAGTGAAATCGCACCAGAGGCAAGCGTTCTTGATCGTGGCAAACGGTCTATCCTGCTTGATCTGAAACAGTCGGAAGACGTGCAAACCGCGCTAGATCTGGTTACCTCGGCGGATGCCCTGATTGAGGGGTTCAGGCCCGGCGTAATGGAGCGTCTTGGCTTGGGGCCAAAGGAATGTCACGCTGCAAATCCAGCGCTTGTATATGGGCGCATGACGGGCTGGGGGCAAACGGGGCCATTGGCGCAATCAGCAGGGCATGACCTGAATTATATCGCGACCTCTGGTGCGCTTTGGTATGCCTCAGAGCCGGACAGGCCCCCGATCACCCCCGCGACCTTGGTTGGGGATATTGGCGGCGGTGCGCTATATCTTGTGGTCGGTATTTTGGCGGGTTTGCTCAGTGCAAAGGCCACGGGAAAAGGCACGGTCGTGGATGCCGCGATTGTCGACGGGTCGGCCCATATGATGACCCTCCTGATGGCCATTCGCCAAACGGGCATGCTGTCTAGCACGCGCGGCCAAAGCTTGCTGGACGGACCGCATTGGTCACGTAGCTATGCCTGTGCAGATGGCGGATACGTCAGCGTGCAATGTCTAGAGGCCAAATTCTATGCACTGTTTCTGGATCACATGGGTTTAGCCCAGGATGCTGATTTTCTGCGTCAACATGATGCCAATCTATGGCCCCAACTTACCGCTCGACTTGCCGCGCTCTTTGCTGCGCACCCGCGCTCACATTGGGCAGCGTTGTTTGCGGGTTCGGATGCCTGTGTTGCCGCGATTTTGACTCCAGAAGAAGCCCTGCACAACCCTCATATGGCCGCTAGGCAAGTCTGGCAGGCCCCAGATGACGCACTACAAGCGGCCCCTGCCCCACGGTTTGACGGCCACGTTGCAGCGATCAAAACGCCGCCAACGCGCGGGCAGCATACAGATGAGATTTTGGCAGAATTATCGGAGTTGAAAGAGGTGGCAGAGCGGCAAAGGTAATGCCGCTCCTGCCGTAATTCTATGTGTTGCGTACTGTATCAATCATCAGCTGCACATTCTCGGGATCAGCATCAGGCGTGATGCCATGACCCAAATTGAAAATATGCGGCCCGGATTTAAGCGCCTCAACAATTGCGCGGGTCTGATCAACCAAGGCCTGTCCGCCTGTCACCATATGCGACGATTTCAGGTTGCCCTGCACACAGCCATCAACTTGCAAATGCTTGGCGGCCCATTCAGCGCTCACCGCATCATCAAAGGCCACACAATCGGCACCCGTTGCCTCGGCAAAGCCGATATAGCGCTCACCTGCCCCACGGGGAAAGGCGATGATGGGTGTGTTAGGATACTTCGCCTTTAGGGCTGAAATGATTTTCTTGATCGGCTCAAGGGAATAGCGATCAAAATCTGCCCCCTTCAGTGACCCTGCCCAGCTGTCGAACAACTTGATCACTTCGGCACCTGCCTCGATCTGCATCGACAGATATTCGATCGTGCCCTCAACCAGCCGGTCAATGACCTGATCAAACAATGCTGGATTGCTATCTTTTAACGCATGCGCAGGCCCTTGATCTGGGGTGCCGCGCCCTGCGATCATATAGGTCGCAACAGTCCATGGGGCACCCGCAAAACCAATCAAGGTGGTTTCTTCTGGCAGCTCGCGGCGTAAAATACGCACGGTTTCATAGATCGGGTTCAGCGTGTCATGAATGGCCGAAACGGGTTTCAACGCGTCAAAATCGCTTTGTGCCTGAATGGTCGACAGACGCGGCCCTTCGCCAGTGACAAACCAAAGATCAGCCCCCAATGCCTGTGGCAGCAGCAAAATATCCGCAAACAGGATCGACGCATCAAAACCATAACGACGAATGGGTTGCAGAGTCACCTCGGCGGCCAGCTCGCTATTATAGCAAAGCGATAGGAAATCCCCGGCCACACCACGTGTCGCGCGATATTCGGGCAGATAGCGCCCGGCCTGACGCATCATCCAAATTGGCGGCGTCTCCAGAGTCTCTCCAGCCAACGCTCTCAGAATTTTCTTTGTCTGTGCCATGATCCACCTCTTATCTTTGCGGATTAGGTCTAGCGCCAGCGACGAGATGTCAACCCTATGCGCGCTTGTCAGGACAATCTGGCGCGGGTAAACCCACGATATGACATTGACCCTTCCCTCCCCCGACTCGCCCCTGAAAATTGGCACCCGCGGTTCACCGTTGGCTTTGGCGCAGGCCTATGAAACCCGGCGCAGGCTGATGGCAGCGTTTGATTTGCCCGAGGCCGCGTTTGATATTGTTGTCATCAAGACCACCGGTGACAGGATTATCGACCGCCCGCTCAAGGAAATCGGCGGCAAGGGATTGTTCACCAAAGAGATCGAGGAGGACCTGTTATCGGGTCAAATCGACATTGCGGTGCATTCGATGAAAGACATGCCCACCTATCAACCTGAGGGACTGTTGTTAGATACCTACCTGCCCCGCGAGGACGTGCGCGACGCCTTTGTTTCAGCTGGGGTTAAACAACTGTCTGATCTTGCGGAGGGGGCTGTTGTGGGCACATCCTCATTGCGGCGCAAGGCGCAGTTGCTGCATTACCGTCCCGATTTGAAAGTGGTCGAATTTCGCGGTAATGTTCAAACCCGCCTGAAAAAACTCGAAGATGGCGTTGCCGAATGTACCTTTTTGGCAATGGCCGGGCTAAACCGTCTTGGCGTGCCGCACGTGGCAGCCTCTGTTATTGCGCCTGAGGACATGCTGCCCGCTGTGGCTCAGGGCGCAATCGGGATTGAGCGGCGTGCAAGTGATACATCTACCGCCGCGATGCTAGAGGCCCTGCATGACGTGACAACGGGCCAGCGCTTGAATGCCGAGCGCGCCTTTTTGGCAGCGCTTGATGGCTCGTGCGAGACACCGATTGCCGCATTGGCAACGCTGGATGGCGGCACATTGCGCCTACGTGGCGAAGTTTTACGCCCTGATGGGTCCGAAAGCCTGTCAGACGATCAATCAGCCCCGATTGCGGATGGTGCTGCGTTGGGCAAAGCCATGGCAGAGACCCTGCTGAAACGCGCCGGAAGTGGTTTTTTCGACTGGCATTAAGCGCGTGATAAACCCGTGACTTCAGGCCTGCCTCACACCCATTTCGCGAGCGGTGGCAGGCTCATCAATACGGCATCAGGATCGTGGCCCGTCTCAAGCCCGAACTTGGTGCCGCGATCATACACAAGATTATACTCGGCATACAGGCCACGATGCACCAACTGCGCATCCTTGTCTGCGGCGTCAAAATCCTGCACGCGCCGCTTTTCGACCAAAGGTGCATAGGCTGGCAAAAACGCACGCCCCACATCCTGAATAAAGGCGAAATCAGCCTCCCAATCACCGGTATCGTGATCGTCTAGGAAAATACCGCCAACACCGCGTGCGCGTTTGCGGTGCGGGATATAAAAATACTCATCCGCCCAAGCCTTTAGCCTGTCGTAAAATGCGAGGTCATGCATGTCGCAATGGGTCTTTTGCACTGCATGAAAATGCGCGGTATCCTCGTCATACTCAAGACATGGGTTCAGATCAGAACCCCCGCCAAACCAGGCTGCATGAGGTGTCCAGAACATGCGCGTATTCATGTGCACAGCCGGGCAATGCGGGTTTTGCATATGCGCCACCAGCGAAATTCCAGACGCCCAGAATCGGGGATCTTCTTTCATGCCCGCGATGCCCTTGCGCGCAGCCATTGCAGATTGCGCACGTTCGCCAAGGGTGCCGTAGACGGTGGAAATATTAACGCCGACCTTTTCAAAAACCCGCCCGCCACGCATGACGGACATCAATCCGCCCCCTGCATCAGACCCGTCATCTGACGTGCGTTTGGTTTCGGTTAGCTCGAACTTTCCGGCAGGTTGATCGCTGAACGGGCCGTTAGAATGGTTGTCTTCCAGCGCCTCAAACCGCGTCACGATGTCGTCACGCAATTGACGAAACCACGCACTTGCGCGGGCTTTTTGGTTTTCGATTTGCTCAGACATGCCCGGCTCCATTTTGGTGTTAGTGCGCAGCGGTCGCGACCGAATCCAGCAAACTGCGCCCGCCATCCAGCGTGATTATTTGGCCGGTCATGAATCCCGACCCTTCTGATGCCAAGAACTGCACGGCTTGCGTCAGTTCACTTGCGGCCGCAATTCGGCCAAGTGGCGTGTGATTTTCAATGTCCTGCCGGCAGTCAGCATTTTCCTTTAGAACGGCCTGCAAACTCGCACTCATGACAGAGCCAAACGACACTGCATTCACCCGAATGCGATGCTCGGCCAATGACACTGCCATTGACCGCGTCATTTGATCTAGCGCGGCAGTTGAAACCGAATACCCCAACAATTCCGGGTGGGTACGACGCGCGGCAATAGAGGATAGATTGATAATTGCGCCAGCGTTGCCCTCTTCATGACCTTCGGATTGTTTGATCATGCGTTTCGCGACAAGCTGCGACAACCGCAGGGCAATCATCAGGTTTTGCTGCAACAGTTCTTCGACTGAATCATCATCCAGATCCAGCGGCGCAGTTGTTTTGACCTGCCGGCACCCATTCACCAAAATATCCACCGTATCAAAGGCATCAATTGTGGCTGACAGCAGGTTAGCAATTGTCAGCTTTTCGCGCAAATCCCCAGCAAAATATCGAACATTTCCGTCTTCTGGAAAATCGCCCAGCTCTTTTGCGAGACGTTTTTCATCCATATCGGCAAACATGACATTTGCCCCCTGATCCGCAAAATGGCGCCCGATCGCCAACCCGATTCCATTGGCCGATCCGGTGATGATGGCGGTCTTTCCTGCTATCGAAAATGACATTCATACTCTCCTGAAATCGGCCCCTGATTGCCCGGTGGTCGACCTGCGACCGGCAAACTTTACGGTGTTTTAACGGCGTTTACGAGTGGGGCGTTGCGCGCGCAACACTTTGAACCGGCTATCGCCTGCGACCTCTTCGAATTTCGCGAAATGTTGGTCCAGCGCGACCTCGTAGGGCAGATGACGATTGGCCACCATCCACAATTGCCCTGAGGGGGTCAACATGCGTGCAGCCGCCGCAATAAAGGCGCGACCGATATCTGGGTCAGAAGTGCGGGATGTATGAAACGGCGGGTTCATTACCACCGAATCCATACGCGCGCGCGGCTCCCATGCGCAGGCATCTGCCCACTGAAAATTGGCGCGCTCGTCGGTCACATTTAAGCGCGCGCATTCCAGCGCATCGAAATTCGCCTCAACAGCCCACAGATTTTCGACAACTTCATTTTTCAGAATTGCCTTTGACAAATATCCCCACCCGGCCCCGAGATCAGCGACCTGACGTCCTAGTTTCGCAGGTAGGTTATCCGCCAACAAACGCGAGGCCGGATCAATGCCATCCGCAGAAAACACACCAGCGCGGGTGACAAAACCCTCTTCGATTTCGTGTAGCGCATCATCGCGCCAATCTTCAAAATCTGCGCCGCCTGCCATCCAGAACAGCTTGCCATGTGCTTTGGAGAACCATCCCTGCACATCTGCGCGCTTGCGGCATTCCCGCAGCAGGCTTTCGGCACCGTCGGTTTTCAACCCGTCAACCAATACAACATCCGACATTGTCGACGCCTGCCAGATCAGCGACCGCGCCAACGCTTTGTATCGCGGTAAAAACACGATCGACGCCGCATAGACACCCTCAGGCGCGACAGCACAGTCATAACCCTGCTGCTCAAAGGCAGCGTGATCCGGGTAAAACGATTGTATGATATGGGCGCGATCCTTGGGCAAAGACGACAAATCCGTCTCAGCATCAGGGTAAAAAACGGCGATGCGACCACTTTCAGGCAGGACAACATCCCCATCCTGAATCGCAAGTGTAAGACGGGAAACTACCATTAGCGTACTGGACCTGCACTCAGGTGCAGATCACTCCTTTTCCATGGTGCATTGCAGCGGGTGTTGATGGCGGCGCGCGAAATCCATCACTTGCGTGACTTTGGTTTCGGCAACCTCGTGGCTAAAGACTCCAACCACAGCGACACCTTTTTTGTGCACAGTCAGCATCACTTCAAAGGCTTGCGCATGCGTCATACCAAAGAAGTTTTCGAGAATGTGAATGACAAATTCCATCGGTGTGAAATCATCATTCAGCAGTAAAACTTTGTACATGGGCGGCCGTTTCGTGCGCTCACGCGTCTTCACAACGACGCCGACGTCTCCGTCATCATCGTATTTGTCAGACATGTGGGGGGGCCGCGCTATCATGTGGGTAACTAATTTCCAGATTCTCGACTTGTTTGCTGTATATAACCTTGTGGCCCAGATAGAAAAGAGGCGCATGCATACATTGGGACATCAGATGGCAAAGAATCTGTCTACAATCGGCTTTGATGCCGATGATACGCTTTGGCACAACGAGCGTTTCTTTCGCATGACCCAAGAACGATTCGTCGAACTGCTGGCCGATTTTGCCCCACGAGAGCACCTTGAGGCCAAGATGCTGGACGCCGAAAAGCGAAACCTTGGGCGGTATGGCTTTGGCGTAAAGGGGTTTGTCCTATCCATGATCGAAACCGCGATTGAGGTCACCCAAGAGCGCGTGCCTGCCTCTGTCATCGCTGAATTGATCGCGGCAGGGCATGACATGCTTAGCTACCCGATTGAGCTATTGCCGCATGTGCGTGAAACCGTCGAAAGCTGCGCCCAAAGCCACAGGATACTGCTTATTACCAAGGGCGATCTGCTGGATCAGGAACGCAAGCTCGCGCAATCTGGGTTGGGGGAGCTGTTTGATGGCGTCGAGATTGTTTCAAACAAAACACCCGCCTCCTATCACGAAATTTTCAATCGTCACGGTGAGGGGGCTGCGCGATCTATGATGGTGGGCAACTCCATGAAATCCGATGTGCTGCCAGCAATTGAGGCGGGCAGCTGGGGCATCTATGTGCCGCACGGCGAGCCTTGGGAGTTAGAGCGCGCAGATCCTCCCACAGGCCACACCCGGTTTCAGGAATTGCCGTCGCTGGAGACTCTCGCGGATGTTGTTGCCTTGATCGGCTAACACGGTTCGAGAGCAAACTGAGGTATCAGAATTTCCCGAAATGTCGGCACATCAATTTCTTGATGATAGGTGCCGTAACCTTCGCAGCCACAAGATGTAGTCAGCGCAAAGCCGCAAACCACACGGATGTGATTGAATCTATGGGTTTATTCGCAACCCACATTGTGCTAGCGTGAGACTAACAAATAAACGCTAGACCGGAAAACCGGCGGCATGAGGCAGAGTAGGCAAGGCAGTGAAGGTTCGGCGCAACAGCCCGGCCCGTTTGGGCTTATATATTTTTGCAGCAATCTGGATGATTGTCGTACTGCCATTGGCAGTTTCGGCAGCCCCTTATGCTGCCTTGGTGATGGATGCCCGATCCGGGGAGGTCTTGCATTCGCGCAATGCCGACACGCGATTGCATCCCGCTTCGTTAACAAAAATGATGACACTGTACGTGGTATTCGAGGCCGTCCGTAAGGGCGAGATTTCGATGGACACCACGGTGCGTATCTCACGCAAAGCCGCAGCAGAGCCGCCCTCCAAGCTTGGCCTTGTTGCAGGGCAAAAAATCAAGCTGCGTTATCTCGTGCGCGCGGCCTCGGTAAAATCGGCAAATGACGCCGCAACTGCGCTCGGAGAGGCCATTTCAGGCTCAGAAGCCGCATTTGCGCGCCGTATGAACCGCACGGCCAAGGCGTTAGGCATGACCAGCACCACCTTTAAAAACGCCCACGGGTTGACCGAAACCGGCCATATGTCCACCGCGCGTGACATGACAATTCTGGGGCGGCATTTGCTCTATGATTACCCCCAATATTACAACCTTTTCTCGCGCCGCACGACCAATGCCGGGATCAAACAAGTTAACAATACCAACCGCAGATTGCTGGCGGCGTACCGGGGTGCTGACGGGATCAAAACCGGATACACACGGGCGGCGGGGTTTAATTTGGTGGCCTCTGCTGAGCGCGGTAATGAACGGGTGATTGCAACCGTATTTGGCGGGCGTTCCACCGCGTCACGCAATGCTAAGGTCGCGGAATTGCTGGATCTTGGGTTCCGGCGCGCGCCCTCAAGAGTGGCCACACGCAAACCGTCTCTACCCAATTATCAGGGCCTCGGGAACGGGCAAACCAGCGGGAAAACTGTCCGCATCTCGGGTGCCGTCAAAAAGAGCCTGCGCCCGCAGTCTCGCCCCCTTGCAGCCCCCCAACAAGAGGTTGCGTCAATCGTGGTAGCCGACGCCAAAAAGATCGAAGACAGCATTCAATCCGTGCTGGCAGAAGCACAAGCTTCGGCCCCGATCGAAGTGCAAGAACCCAAACAAAAACAACCTGTTAAACAGGTGGTGCAGGTGCAAAACATTGCCTTGGCAAGCCTGCGCCCCGTGGCCCGCCCTGCCCCACCAAAACCCGCCACTGTTGTGACACGTCTGTCCACCTCGGGGGGGCGTCATTGGGGTATCAATGTGGGGCGTTATCCCAGCCGTTATGCGGCCGAACGGGTATTGTTAAAAACCGCCTTGGCCGAGATGAGCACGCTGGATGGTAGCCTGCGCAAAGTGGTCAAAAGCAGTCGTGGGTTTGATGCCAATTTCATGGGCCTATCCCGCGAAACCGCTGATCTGGCCTGTCGAAAATTGCAGGCGCGCCAAATCAGTTGCTTTATGATCGGGCCTAGCTGACCGCCACTTTCACCCCTACGCGCGTTGCGTTAACGGGCGATTTCCGGCAGTTTTTGCAGCTTTTGGAACGTACAAAACGTCTTTGGCGCAACAGGGGCACACATCCCCTAGGGGATCACCACGCCCCCAACAACAACGCACGGTGCATTCATTTTTGGCGAAAGTGGCGAATTGCCAATTTCGACCTCTGAAATGTACATTTCGGCCAACTCACCCGAAAAATATGGTTAACGCCGCCTATTTGCGCGGCATTATTTTTCGGAATTGTCGCCTCGGCGCTGCCCCTCAAACGGGTTTGACGCAACCAAGGCCCCAAGCACGATCAACACGCAGGCCACTGCCACAGACCAGTGATAGGCCCCAAAGCCAGCCAAGATCAGGATGATGACCGAAAACAACGGCGCGGCGTATGACAGCGCGCCAAGCACCATGATATCACCGTGCTTGCAGCCGTGATCCCATGCGTAAAACGCCACGCCCAGCGGGATCAATCCCAACAGGCCCAAAGCAACCCACGCGCCCGTCGTTTGCGGCCAACGGGTGGTTTCCAAGCCAAGGTGCAGCCCCAAGGATACCACCGCGGTCACAAGGCAGTAGCCCAGCACCACATCTGTCGGCACCGCGCCAAACCGGCGCGACAAAACCGAATAGCCCGCCCAGATGAAGGCCGCGGCAAAGGCGATGATGTGACCGGGCAACAGCCCTTGGCTAAACCCGATGCTGAACCCTTTGGAAATGATGGTCACCGCTCCAAGCAAGCCCAGCGCGACCCCAAGGATGTGATGCAAGCGCAGGCGCTCAGTGGGTAGGAGGGCCGCGAAAAACACGATCAAGAGCGGCCAGAGATAGGCGATCAGGCTGACCTCGACCGCGGGGGCGGCCTGAATGGCAAAGAAATAGGCGACGTGATAGATGCACAGCCCTGCTGAGCCGAACAGCCACACATACCAAGGTTGACGCAGGTTGCGCAGGGCAGCGGGGCGAAAGGGCATCGTGACGAGGCCAACCATGCCCCCGACAGAGAAAGTCATCGCCGCCAGTTGAAACGGGGGAATGTCGCCCGAGGCCACGGTCAGCAAGGCAAGGAACGACCACATCAGGATCGCGCTGAAGCCGATGAGTGTGGGTTTGAATGTCGTCATATTGCGCGCCCTTGCTGCAAAATCATGCGATCAAATAGCGCATGAAAGGGCAAATGGCGACGGGTGCGCGGAATTTTCCGCGACGATTTGTTGTCGCGTGTGGGGGCGCTGGTCACGGTTTGGGGTGATCGTCCCAATCGCTGTTTAGCAGGCGTTGTGCGTCGCCCTCGGGATCATCATATTGGTTGCTGCGCACGGTATATAGAAATGCGAGCAGGCCCAGCCCTCCCAGCACCAAAGAGGCGGGGATCAGGTACACAAGGATATTCATCGGCGGGTGGCCTCGCTTGGTTTTCGCATTTTCAGGCGCAGCGCGTTGAGCGATACGGTGATTGAGCTGGCAGACATGGCGATCGCTGCCATCAAGGGAGTGGCAAGCCCGGCCATCGCCAGTGGTACAGCAATAACATTATACAGGGTTGCGATGCGAAAATTCTCGCGGATGCGGCGGGTTGCGGCCTGCGCAAGGGTCAGCGCCTCGGCTATCGGGGTGAGATCACTGCCCAGCAGCACAATATCGGAGGCCACGCGCGCGGCATCAAGGGCAGTTGCAGGAGATATCGACACATGGGCCGTGGCCAAGGCGGCGGTATCGTTCAGCCCATCGCCCACCATCAGAACATGGCGTCCTGCGTCGCGCAGCTCTGCTATTTTGGCGGCTTTTTCGGCAGGCAATGCCTCGGCGATCCAATGGGTGATGCCCAGGCGCTGTGCCAGTTCCGCGACTGCGCCGGGGGTATCGCCTGAAATCAGGTGCACGTCTTTGTTGTTATC
Organism: uncultured Cognatishimia sp.; assembly: GCA_964021645.1. Taxonomy (GTDB): domain Bacteria; phylum Pseudomonadota; class Alphaproteobacteria; order Rhodobacterales; family Rhodobacteraceae; genus CANLDA01. Next base: position 33,638 of record CAXIAD010000016.1, read on the forward strand.
CTGCAAGGCGCGTACGGCGTTTTGGGCACCGGGGCGCAGACTGTCATGGAACCGCAGCGCGATGGGGGGCGCACTGCCGATCTGCAAGAATGAGGACGTGTCGGTTAGCACCTTTGCGCCCACCCAATCAGCACGGCCAAGGCGCACGGTTTTGGTGCCCCAATGACCCGTGGTGCCGTAGCCCGGCAATTCGACAATACCGCTTACCTCGGCGAGGGGTGTGTCTGCGGTTTTGGCTGCATTCACAATCGCCTGTGACAAGGGGTGCGATGAGCCAAAGGCCAAGGCCCGCGCAATGGAGGCCTGTTGGGGAGACAGATCGGCAAAGTTCACCACCTCTGGTGTGCCCATCGTCAGCGTGCCGGTTTTGTCAAAGACGACAGTATCCACCTCGGCCAGACGTTCCAACGCGGTGGCGTGTTTGATCAACATGCCCTTGCGAAAGAGTTGCCCCGAGGCGGCGGTTGTGACGGCGGGCACGGCAAGGCCAAGCGCGCAGGGGCAGGTGATGATCAAGACAGCCGCCGCGACATTCAAGGCGGTGCGCAGATCATAGGTGGCCAGATACCAGCCGACAAAGGCAAGAGCTGCCAAGATGTGCACGCCGGGCGCATAAAGCTTTGCAGCACTATCGGCCAAGGAGGTGTAACGCGAGCGCCCGCTTTCGGCGATGGCAACCAGATCGGCCATTTGATGCAGACTGCTATCTTTGCCGACGGCGGTTGCGCGGAGGGTCAGCGGGCCGGTCAAATTGACCTCGCCTGCGCTGATCACAAGACCGGTGCTGGCGAAAACCGGTACAGTTTCGCCGGTGAGCAAGGAGCGGTCCAGCTCTGATGTGCCCTCAACCACGATACCGTCAACAGGCATGCGGCCACCGGGGCGTACGCGGATCAGATCGCCTGCCACCAGTTCAGCGATGCGCACGGTTTCCTCTTCGTCGCCCTGAACACGGGTGGCGCGGGGCACCTCTAGGGCGGCAAGCTCCTCTGCGGCGGAACGCGCCACCGCGCGGGTGCGGTGATCCAGATAGCGGCCCGCCAGCAAAAAGAACGTCAACGTCAGGGCAGCATCAAAATAGGCGTGTTCGCCCGACAGGGAGGTTTCCCACAAGGATGTCGCCACCGCCAAGGTGATCGCCAACACAATCGGCACATCCATATTCAGACGTTTGTGTTTCAACGCGCGCCATGCATTCGCAAAGAACGGCTGACCGGCGAACAACAGGGTTGGCAAGGTAATCGCGGCAGATATCCAATGGAACAAATCGCGGGTGGTATCCGCAGCCCCCGACCAAACCGCAACCGACAATAACATCACATTCATCGAGGCAAATCCGGCCACAGCCAGCCGCATCAATAGATCGCGCCCAGCACGATCTGTTTGAGTGGCGGCAATCGCGCTTGAATCCAATTCATGCGCCTCAAATCCGCGATTTTTAAGCAGGGCAATCAGCTCTGCTGCGGTGACATCTGGTTCTGCCTCAATCGAGGCGCGTTTTAGCGTGAGATTAACCCGTGCAGAGGTGACACCGGGATGGCCATCCAACGCGCTCTCAACAGAGGCAATGCAAGCACCGCAATGAATACCCGGCAAAGACAGCGCCAAACGGGGCGCATCAGATGCCTGCCCGCGCGTCGCCACATTGACCGCAAGAGAGCCAGCATCACATGCCGGACAGGCAGAGATAGACGGGCGGAACGGAAGCGGTGCGTGGTCAACCATTGGGGCAGTCATGGTGGATTACTTCGCAATGCGCAGCACAATCCGCTGCTGAAATTGGGTGCCATCCTCGGCCTGCGCCACCATGCGGATATTCCAGTTCCCCGCCCCTAGGTTTAGGGGGGCAACATAGTTTTGCCCATCAAACACAAAGGCCAATGTCACATCGTCCTGCACATGGGTTGCGCGGCCCAATATGGCCTCAAGGCTGCGCACTGTTACCGGCTCTCCTGCGGCGTTCAGGATCGACAAAACCACATTGCCATTGGTTGCGGTGGCCGCCACATCCCATCCCAATGATTGCTGGGCATTGCGGCGCACATCGAATTGTTGCGACGCAACATAGGAGTTTTTGACCTCAAGCCCCGGAAAGGTGCGGATCGCGTTATAGGCCAGCACCAAATTGACGGCGATGATCACGCCAAAGGCCGCGACAAAGATCAACGCAACATGGCGTCCGGTGAATTCACGTGGCTGTGCAGTGCTCATCAGTTCACCCTTCCGTTAAAGACAGTGCTTTTGTGCACCCTATCACCGTTAATTTCATCTTCGATCCAAAATCGTACCGTGGTGCGTTCGGCTTGTGCTGCCAAGCTGTCGCGGGGGGCCGTTAGATAAACCCGCTGCAAAAAGGTGCTGTCGGCGGGCACGGTTACGCTTTTGTACTCGGCGTTTTCCAGAGTGACCTGCATGCCCGGCGCGCCTTTGACAGCAATGCCGAATGTATGCGCGGTGCCGTGTTTGTTACGCAAGCGTACCTCATATGTGTTGCGGATCGCGCCATCTGACAGGGTGACAAAGGTGGGGTTACGCACAGGCGCAATCGTCACGTCAAAATCAGAGCGGATAAACAGTGCGACCACCAGCATGACGCCGACCAATGACCACAGCGCCGTATAAAGCATGGTGCGCGGGCGCAAAATATGACGCCAGATGTCCTTGGGCGGGTTACCAGCACGTTCGGCAGGTTCGTCACTTAGGGCCATGTAATCAATCAGGCCACGCGGTTTTCCTGTGCGTTCCATGATATCGTCGCAGGCATCAATACACAGCGCGCAAGTGATGCATTCCATCTGCTGCCCCTCGCGGATATCAATGCCCATCGGGCAGACATTCACGCAGGCCATGCAATCAATACAATCGCCTTTGGGGGCCTCTGGTTCTGCGATCTTGGCCTCTGGTGAGTTTTTGCGCGGCTCTCCTCGCCAGTCGCGATAGCCGACCACCAGCGTATCTTCGTCCATCATCGCGGCCTGAATGCGCGGCCATGGGCAGGCGTATATGCAGATTTGTTCCCGCGCATAGCCACCGAAAAATACCGTGGTCGCGGTAAGCAAGGCCATGGTGGTATAGGCCACCGGATGGGCATTTAGCGTGAATAGGTCGCGCATCAAAGTAGGCGCATCAGCAAAGTAAAACACCCAAGCCCCGCCCGTCGCGAGGCCGATCAATATCCACAGAATGGTTTTGGTCACCCGCAGGCGCAATTTGCGCAGATCCCATTTTTTCTGACGGTGCAGGCGCAGGCGCGCGTTGCGGTCGCCTTCGACCCAGCGCTCCACCAGAATAAACAGATCGGTCCAAACGGTTTGCGGGCAGGCATATCCACACCACACCCGACCCAAGGCGGCGGTGAACAGAAACAGCCCCAACCCGGCCATGATCAACAGGCCCGCGATAAAATAGAACTCGTGCGGCCAAATCTCGATCCAGAAGAAAAAGAACCGCCGATGGGCAAGGTCAATCAAGATCGCCTGATCCGGCAATATCGACCCGCGATCCCAGCGAATCCAAGGGGCTAGGTAATAGATCCCCAGCGTCACCGCCATGATCACCCATTTCAGATTACGGAATTTCCCGGTCACACGACGCGGAAAAATTGGCTCTTGGGGGGCAAATAGCCCGGTTTCAGGGCCAGAATTTGGGCCTGGTGTTGGATTGGGTTGGGTCACGGATTTACTCGCATTTCTGTTCGCTGCGATTCTACTATGTCAAACGCCGCACGCGCGGGCCTTGACCTACATCAATTCACGAGCAGTTTTGCGAGGGATGGTTCGAGGGCGTGAAGGCGTTGGGAAAGGGGCCGGAATCAGCGGGCGACCTGCTTGCGCAGCCACGTCAGAAACACCTTTAGGGCGGCGCGGTGTACGCCGGGGCGGGTCACGATGAAATAGCCCGTGTCCCCCGCATCGCGAAACAAAATGCGCAAGCGACCGGCATCAACGTCGGGCTGCACAGCGGAGGAAGCCGTCAGAATGATCCCCTGCCCCGAGCGCGCGCCGTCCAGCATCAAATTCCCCGGCACATGGGTCACGCTTTTGCAGCGCCCGTCTATGACGCCGTGACGATGCAGCCAATCGCGTGCCTCGCTGGTGCCCAGCTCTTGCAACCACGGGTAACACAGCAAATCGGCGGGGGAGTCGAAATCCCGTTCCCCAACCAGATCAGGGGCCGCCGTCACCACCATATTGGTCGGCACAAGCATTTCTGTTTCCAAGCCCGCCCATTGCCCCATGCCAAACCGCAAGCCAACGTCGATCCCGCCGGCCTCGGGGTTACAAAGGTGGGTGGAGGGGTTGATCATCACATCCACCCCCGGATGTTTATCCTGAAAATCACGCATACGCGGCATGAGCCATGTGGTGGCAAAAAGCTGCGTGGTCGATATCTGCAAGGGGCGGTCGGCATTTGCCCCGGTAAGCGCCTCAACCTCGCGGAAAATCGCGCCGAAACCAACGCGCAATGCCTCGGCAAGGTGCTGCCCCTCTGGCGTCAGAACCATGGCCCGTGCCGATCTATCTACCAACGCGATCCCCATATGGGTTTCCAGCGCCTTTAGTTGCTGGCTGATTGCTGCGTGACTGACATTTAGCTGCGCCCCTGCCTCCACAACAGACCCCGCATCAGACAGCGCCGAAAACGCCCGCAGTGCCGTCAGTGGCGGTAGGGAGTGCCAATCTATCATGTAATATTTCCTTACATGTCAAAATCATTGCTGAGTCGCATTCTTTCACAAACTCCCCAATATTCAAGGAAGATTTCAACGCCAAAGGATGATCAAATGCTAAATACCTTCGCAAATACTTTCATGATTGCCGCCCGTGTTGACGCATCCGCGCATCATGCCCCAACCCCGACCAAGCGCCGCTGGTGGCGTGCAGACCCCAAAGTCAGCACCGCCGCAGCACCTCTCAAAGGGGCAAAGTAATGATTGATCCATTCCTGCTGCAAAACAATCTGGCGCATGCATTTTATGATCCTGCACGCCATCAAATGCGCCACCTACACTGCCGGATCTGGCGCAAAGCACTGGGCAAAATTGCACAATTTGTGCCCTGTGCGGCATGGCGGTAAAACAAAGGGGTGAGTGTCAAAAGCGCGGCCAATGCAGCGTGATTTATGATGATGCCGGTTTTCTAGGAAACGCGCGAACAGAACAGAAAACCGGCATCATTCCCTGCTTTGGCATGCGAACACGCCAAGTCAGGTATCGGAAAATTAATCAGACGACGTTTTGAAAGCACATACCAATGTGGGTTGCGTCTGCCGATAAGGTGATACTGACACGAGGCCGCCAGCCTGCAATTGATCTGCATCAAGTCGGAAAAATTTTAATGCGAAAAACTTTAATGCGGTGGCCAGCACAGGTGTTTGTGCAGCGATTGTTTGGTCCACGGGTGGAAAACAACATTCATTGTCAGATTGGTCATCGACCAACTTGCGCGATCATCAGCGTTATCAAGTGTGCTTCGCTTAAAACCTGGGGCCTAACCTGTTGGACCATGCAAGTCGCATCCAAATAGCGGGCCTTGGAAATATTCTTTATCTCAAAATATCAGGGCAAAAATCCATCAAGCATTTTCGCCATCAAGGCCGCTCAATATAGAAACCACCCCTCCCTTTCAGGAGAGGTGGTATTGTTTTTATTGGCGTTATTCGCCGCCGCCCAAACCATGGACATAGGTGGAGACGGCGCGAATTTGCGCCTCGGTCAACCTGCTGTCCCAATTGGGCATGACACCAAAACGGCTGTTGGTGACGGTATGAGAGATTGTCTCGTAGTCGCCGCCATAGAGCCAGATCGCATCTGCAAGGTTAGGAGCACCCTGATCGCGATCCCCCGTGGCATCATCCGCATGGCAACTGGCGCAGTTATCGGCATAGATTTCTGCACCAGCAGGCACCAATGCGGCATCCTGTGGCTGACCCGACAATGACATCACATAGTTGACCACCTGTTCAATCTCAGGCTTTTCCAGCAACTCATCGCGCCCAAAAGCAGGCATTTCCGAGTAGCGCGCATCGTCTGATTCCACGTTGCGAATGCCGTAGCTGATGGTCTCGTGGATGGCATCTATATCGCCCCCCCATAGCCAATCATTGTCCAGCAAATTGGGATAGCCTTTGGCCCCCGCAGCACCCGATCCATGGCATTGCACGCACCATGTTTTAAACACCGCACCGCCCGCAGACACCGCATAACCCTGCAATTCCGGGTCCGTTGCGATGCTGTCCAAATCAGCCGCCGCTAGCTGTGCGTTGATCGCCGCATTTGACTGCTCAACGCTTTCGATTTCGGCAGCTACTTCGCCGCGGGTGGAATAGCCCAGCACACCTGCTGTGGCCGATTTGATCCCCGGCCAAGCAGGATAGGCAATCGAATAGCCGATGGCCCAGATGATGCAGATATAGAGTGTCCACAGCCACCAGCGCGGCATGGGATTGTCAAATTCTTCGATCCCATCCCAAACGTGACCCGTTGTTGGGGCGTCCTTTTTCTTATTTACAGGTTTCCGGCTCATGTGCGTGGCTCCTCAATGTCGTCCACCGGGGCGGGTGCCAGTTCGTGGCGAAACGGAATATCAGCAGAGCTGTTGTGTTCCTGCTTGGCGCTGGGGCGAAACAGCCACAGCACCATGACAACAAAGAAACTGAATAGAAACAACAACATCCAGCTGTCTGCGAACTCCCGTAGGAAAGAGTAAGTTTGCATATCGCCCCTCCTTAACGTGATGCATCAGGCGTAAAGGTCGAGAAGTCGACCAATGTGCCCAGCATTTGCAGATAGGCCACCAGCGCATCCATTTCGGACACTCCGGGTTGACCATCAAAGTTACTGATGGGCACTGAATCGCCGTAGCGTTCCAATAGGCCATCGGTATCGCTGTCGGGGTCAGCTTGGGCCAAGAAATCGGCCTGCGCTTCTGCAATCATTTCCTCAGTATAAGGGACGCCGACAATTGCGTTGGTAGCCAGTACATCAGAGATGTATTTGCCCTCAACTTTGGTGCGCTCAAGGAAGCCATATTTAGGCATCACAGATTCAGGCACCACCGACTGCGGATCGCGCAGGTGATCAACGTGCCATTCATCAGAGTAGCGCCCGCCAACACGCGCCAGATCTGGCCCCGTGCGTTTAGAGCCCCATTGGAACGGATGGTCATACATGGATTCCGCAGCCAATGAGTAATGCCCATAGCGTTCCACCTCGTCGCGCATGGGGCGGATCATCTGGCTGTGACACAGATAACACCCTTCGCGCACGTAGATATCCCGCCCGGCCAGCTCCAGCGGAGTGTAGGGGCGCATGCCCTCTACATCCTCAATGGTGTTTTCCAGCCAGAACAGCGGGGCAATCTGTACGATCCCCCCGATTGAGACGACCAGAAAACTAAGAACCAGCAACAAGGTCGCGTTGGTTTCGATGAACTTATGCTTATCAAGAAGTGACATTTTCCAGCCCCCCTATTCAGCTGGAACTGTGACGCCAAGGCTGGCTTCACGAGCCGGCGCACGACGTACAGTCATCCAAAGGTTATAACACATGATGAGAGCACCAGAGAGGAACATCACCCCGCCCAAAGCACGTACAACATACATCGGGAGTTTCGCGGCAACCGTGTCGGCAAAGCTGTTCACAAGGAACCCGTTTGCATCTACTTCGCGCCACATTAGGCCTTCCATGATACCTGTCACCCACATCGACGCCGCATACAAAATGATGCCAATCGTCGCGAGCCAGAAGTGCCAGGAAACAAGGCTAAGCGAATACAAACGCTCCCGTTTCCACAACACAGGCACCAGATAGTACAGCGCCCCAAAGGTGATCATGCCATTCCAACCCAAGGCACCGGAATGCACGTGACCAATGGTCCAGTCGGTGTAATGCGACAGTGAATTCACCGCGCGGATCGACATCATCGGCCCCTCAAAGGTCGACATCCCGTAGAAGGCGAGCGAGGCGACAAACATGCGGATGATCGGATCGGTGCGGATCTTGTCCCACGCACCCTCAAGCGTCATCAGACCGTTGATCATGCCGCCCCAGCTGGGCATCCACAGGATGATTGAAAACACCATCCCCAGCGTCGCCGCCCAATCGGGCAGGGCGGTATAGTGCAAGTGGTGCGGACCCGCCCAGA
>CAXIAD010000017.1:0-41370 GCA_964021645.1 uncultured Cognatishimia sp.
GTTTTTAGGGCCGTTGCCCTAAGAATATCTGTCGTTTCTAGGTCCGCATTGATCACCGCAGTGCCTTTGGGCTCCAGACCCTCAAATACCGCTGCCTTTTCATGCGCGATGCCGTCAATATTCTCAAATGCCTCAAGATGCGCCGGCGCAACCGTGGTGATCAATGCCACATGAGGACGCGCCATTTTTGACAGGGGCGCAATCTCTCCGGGGTGGTTCATGCCAATTTCAATGATGGCAAATTCGGTATCGGCTGGCATGCGCGCAAGGGTCAGAGGCACCCCCCAATGGTTATTATAGCTCGCAATAGAGGCATGGGTGCGCCCTTGGCGCGAGAGTATCGCGCGCAGCATTTCTTTGGTCGAGGTTTTCCCGACAGAGCCAGTGACAGCCACAATACGTGCCTTGGAACGCGCCCGCGCAGCACGGCCCAAATCCTCAAGCGCGCGCAGAACATCGTCAACAATCAATAGTGGCGCATCTTGTGATACGCCTTCGGGCACATGGGTAACCAAGGCAGCCCCTGCTCCCGCCTGCAACGCTTGCGCGACGAAATCATGCCCGTCGCGTACGGCCTGAAGCGCCACAAACAGATCGCCCTGCTCTATCGTGCGTGTGTCGATGCTCACGCCATCGCAGGCCCAATCGCCCTGCGCCTGCCCACCAGTTGCCGCCTCGGCATCCTTCGCTGTCCAAAGCATCATGTGAGCCTCCCATCCAATGCCATCACGGCAACACTGGCCTGTTCACAATCATCAAAGGGCAGTACATCATCACCCACGATCTGGCCACTTTCATGTCCCTTACCCGCGATCAACAGCGCGTCTCCCGCGCCCAACGCATCCACACCGCGCAAAATGGCCTCGGCGCGATCGCCAACTTCGGTGGCCCCTATAGCGCCCTCCATGACCATGGCACGAATGCTGGCCGGGTCTTCGCTGCGGGGATTATCATCAGTGACAAACACCACATCCGCGTGCTGTGCCGCCGCCTGTCCCATCAAAATCCGTTTGCTGGTATCACGGTCCCCGCCCGCGCCCACAATCGCCACCAACCGCCCCATCACGTGGGGCCGCATCGCGCGTAACGCTGTAGCGACTGCATCAGGCGTATGGGCATAATCCACAAATACCGCCGCCCCGTTTTCACGGGTTGCCGCCAATTGCATGCGCCCACGCACAGTATCCAAATGGTTGATTACCTCAAAAACCCGCTCAGGCTCGGCACCACACCCAATCGCAAGACCCGCAGCCAACAGCACATTTTCCGCCTGAAATCCGCCAATCAACGCCAACCGCGTTTGATAATTACGCCCCCGAAACGCAAACCTGACATCCTGACCCGTTGCATCAAAACGCTGCGCCAATAGCTGTAGGTCAGCCTCTTCTCGGCCAACCGTAATCACCCGGTGCCCACGCCCGCGCGCGATTGCTGCCATATCCGGGCCGCGCATGTCATCTGTATTGATGACCGCTGCTGCGCCTTCGGGCAAAACCCGCGCAAATAGCCCCGCCTTGGCCGTGAAATAATCATCATAGGTTTCATGATAATCCAGATGATCCTGCGTGAAATTCGTGAACCCAGCAGCCTTTAGATGGACCCCATCCAGACGACGCTGCTCAAGCCCATGGGAGGATGCCTCCATCGCTGCAAATTCAACACCCGCCTCACAAATCGCGGCCAATGTGCGGTGCAGCGTGATTGGCTCTGGCGTGGTATGCGAAAGCGGCGCTGAATAATCCCCCTCAACCCCGGTGGTGCCAAGGTTGGCGGCAGGCAGGCCCATCTCCTGCCAAATTTGGCGTAGAAACGTCGCAACGGATGTTTTCCCGTTGGTGCCCGTTACGGCAACGGTGATGCCCGGCTGGGCCTCAAACCACAATGCCGCAGTATAAGAGAGCGTTTGACGCGGGTCTTCTGCAAGAACCACGGCCACATCGCTACCACCCAGAACATCCGCCGCAATGCGCGCACCTTCGCTATCGGTCAAAATGGCCGCAGCCCCCATGCGCACTGCATATTGGATAAATTCGCCTCCATGCACACGCGTCCCGGGCAGGGCTGCAAACAGAAACCCGTCCCGCACATCGCGACTGTCGACCGCAAGGCCTGTGATGGTTGGATTACGCCCCTGCAAGGCCGTCAGGCCAAGTTGAGAAAGTGTCTTTGCCTGCGCCGTCATGGGGAATATGCCTGCTATTCAGATCAATTAGATGTCAGCGTTATACCAGCCAATTGTCCGGGTTCAACGTCGGGTCGCAAACCAAGCAATGGGGCAATGCGCCCGATCATCTCGGCAGCAACCGGAACCGCTGTCCAACCCGCCGTACGGCGTGGTTTTGGCCCCGAGGTTTCCACGGGCTCGTCCAGCATAACAATTAGAACATATTTGGGGTCATGCGCAGGAAACATTGACGCAAATGTCGCGATGACCTTGTCATCATGATATCCGCGGCCATTCTCGCGCGGCTTGTCTGCTGTACCGGTTTTGCCACCAACGGCATAGCCCGGAACCTCACCAAAACTGGCGGTGCCTTCTGTGACCACTTTGCGCAGCATTTGGCGTGCTTGCTTGGCTGCCTCCGCAGACATCAGGCGCGCGCCATGCTGCGGAGCCGAGCGTTTCAACAACGTCGGCGTCACCTTTGTGCCGCCATTCGCAATCGCAGCGTAACCTGCTGCCAGATGCAGCGGGCTGGCAGATAATCCGTGGCCATAAGAAATGGTCATCGTCGACAATTCTGACCAATTTGGCGGCAACAGGGGCACCGCCCCCTTGGCCTCGGTCAGCTCAATTGTTGTTGGATCAAAAAAGCCGAGACTGCGCAAAAATTCTTGTTGCCGTGTGGCCCCAATGATCTGCGCCAGCCTTGCCGTTCCAATATTGGATGACTTCACGATCACCTTGGTCAGGGTTAGCTCTGCACCATAGTTGTGAAAATCCCGAATTTTGAATTTTCCCCACTTCAGCGGGCCCGCGGTTTTGATCATCGTTGCAGGATTCGCCAACCCTAAATCAAGAGCCTGAGCGGCGGTGAAAATCTTGAACGTCGATCCTAATTCATACAGCCCCTGCACGGCCCTGTTGAACAGCGGATTGTCAGCAGCATTCCCCTCAACCGCAGGTCGGGGGCGTTCATTCGGATCAAAATCCGGCAGGCTAACCATCGCGACGATTTCACCGGTATGCACATCCATCAGGATCGCAGCCGCGCCCTTGGCATTCATCAGTTTCATGCCGCCAAACAGCACCCGCTCCGCCGCTGCCTGAACGGTTAAATCCAAAGACAGCGTCAACGCCTTGCCACCATTCGCAGGGTCACGCAGCTCATCATCAAAGCGTTTTTCAACACCTGCAACACCGATCACTTCGGCAGCACTCACGCCTTCACGGCCAAAACTTGCCCCCCCAAGAACATGCGCAGCAAGCGCTCCATTGGGATAAAGCCGCATTTCACGTGGCCCAAACAACAGGCCGGGATCACCGATGTCATGCACGGCTTGTTTTTGCTCTGGGCTGATTTTCTTCTTTACCCACAGAAACTTACGCTTGCCTGTGAAATCCGCAATAAGACGTTCTTCGTCCAGATCGGGGAATATTTTCACCAAAGCCCGCGCGGCGCGTTCTCTGTCGATCAATTGCTGCGGCTGTGCGTATAGCGAATGCGTCTCAAGGTTGGTCGCCAGAATGCGTCCCCTGCGATCCACAATATCCGCCCGTTGCGCGATAATATCAGCACCCGCAGAGCTGATGCGCGGCTCTGATGCTTCCGATTGCGCCAAGGCACTCATACGCGCGCCGATCACGCCAAACGCACAAAAGAACATGACGCCTAAAACCAGCAACCGGCCTTCAGCCCTCGAACGCGAACGATCCCGCATCTGCTCATGGCGCACACGGATATTTTCGCGCTCAATCATATCCGGGTTTTCACCTATCTCGCGCGCATGCAAGACGCTGGCAAGAGGGCGAAGTGGCGTACGGATCACGGTTTCACCCCGTCAGTAGAGACCTCAACCGACCCTTCTAGGATCAAAGGCTCATGCGGCGGAAATGCAACCTGATCGACCTTACCAAACTGATCTGGTCGCAATGGCAAAAGCTGCAACGTATCATAGTTGATTTCAGCCAAATCCAACAGGCGATCAGGCCGATTAAGATAGGCCCATTCCGCGCGTAATATCATCAATCTGGAACGCGCAGACGCGATTTCACGCTGCAAGTTTTCGATCTTACTGACACTGCGCTGCGTCTGGTAATTCTCCTGATAGGCCCAAAACGCGAGGCCAATCACGGCAAGTGCTGTCAGGACACCAAACAAACTACGCATTATTGGCCTCCCCCAATCAGCGGCATGCCGATCTGCTTTTCGTTGACTTCGCCCGCTGGCGCATCTGTTCTCCGCGCCACCCGTAATTTGGCAGAACGCGAACGGGGATTTTCCGCCAATTCATCCGGGTCCGGCCCCAATGCCTTGCGTGTTTTCAACTCAAACGCTGGCAGAATTTTCACAACTTCGGGCGCGTGCCTGCTGCCGCCACCGGTTTTGCCAGCACGTTCCTGCATGAACCGCTTCACCATGCGATCCTCAACAGAATGGAACGTCACGACAGCCAATTGACCACCGGGTTTCAGCGCGCGCTCCGCTGCCATCAAACCGCGAAACAGCTCTCCGTATTCGTCATTTACGGCAATCCGTATCCCTTGGAAACTGCGCGTCGCCGGGTGCGATTGGCCGGGTTTAGAGCGCGGCAAACAGCCCGCCACAATTTCGCCAAGACGCAATGTCGATGTGATCGGAGAGGCCGTGCGCTCTCTTACAATGGCGTGCGCAATACGCCGACTGGCACGCTCTTCACCATAATAATACAGGATATCAGCGATTTCGCTTTCTTCGGCTTCATTGATGATATCCGCAGCAGATTTGCCATGTTGCGACATCCGCATATCAAGTGGGCCATCCCGCATGAATGAAAACCCGCGCTCCGCAAGATCAAGCTGCATAGAGCTGACCCCCAAATCAAGCACGATGCCATCCAAATCAGAGGCGTATTCATCCATTCGCGAAAACACACCCGCAACCAATTCAATGCGATCCGCGTAATCGCCGATCCATGGTTTTGCCATTTCAAACGCCAATGGGTCGCGATCAACGCCAACCACATGATCAGCGCCCGCATCCAACAATCCGCGCGTATAGCCACCAGCACCAAAAGTACCGTCAAGCCAACGCCCGGAAATAGGGGCAACTGCGCCAAGCAATGGTCTCAGTAAAACGGGAACATGGGCGGCAAGATCTGGGTGGGCCGGTTCAGCCATGCTTCACCCCTCCTTTTGCCGATCCAGGAAGATCAGCGGATCAAAATCATCCGGTAGCTCATCAAGCCATTCTTCGGTTTTTGAAAGCTCTTCTTTTTCGTATGTCTCGGTTTTCCAAATCTGGAAGGTATCCCCCGCCGCGATAAAGAAAGCCTCATTATCTAAATCAATCTTTTGACGCAGCTTCGCAGGCAGCACGAGACGCCCGGTTTCATCAACTGTTGTTGGGAAAGACTGCCCATGAAACAGCCGTTGCAGCATTTTACGTTCCATAGAGCCACGCGGGAGGGATGCGATTTGATCATCAACCTCGTCAATGGCCTGCATGGTATAGCATTCTAGATAGCTGCGACGGTGATCTCCGTAAACAATCACCAATTCAGGGGCCAGACCCTCGGTCCAATTCGGATCACCCGCCTCAAGCACACGACGAAACGAGGCTGGGATAGAGACCCTGCCTTTTGTGTCCACCTTATGGTGGCTTTCGCCTCTGAACCTGCGTGCCACTGGCTGATCCGGTCCCTTTGTTGTGCCCTTCGGCGTTTCCGTTCCTTAAAATGCGAAACGGTGGATTGAGCGGCTGCCACTGCCCAATCCACCGCCCTCGTCCCGCTGTGCGGGTATGTCCAGCTGCGCGCGCCACCTGGGGGGATGTCTGCTCGCCCGCGCGCCGGATCTCTTCGTTCGATGAAAGCGGGGCCTGTATGAAACCTAACTTGGGAATTTTTTTTATTGGGGTCTTTAGCTGCCCCTTAGCTTCCCGTCCTCATCTTGCATATAGGGATGACATGGGAATTCATGGAAATCAACAGAAATATGCACATGAAATTACCACATTTGGTTTTTCCTTGCAGTCAAAAACAACATATTGCGGGCTATTCCGCAACTCAAGCACAGCATGTGGCGAATGCATCGCCATCCATCGCTATATATTGTGGAGGAATAGCTGCCCTAAAATATTCCCATGAATTCCCAGAAATATCAAAATTCATCTCATTACATCGCGAATTGCAAGATTCGCTCGCAGAAAACATCCAAAATCTCACCCAGCAGCTCGCCCAATTTTCGAGATTCACTCCGAGATTCCCGTTGATCCTGCAAAATACACCCAAATGGCCCATGATTTCCCATGCGCATGGGCTTCCAACGCAAAACGGCCTCCCCATGCAGGAAGGCCGTGATTTATCTTACACCCCTCTTAAGGGAGGTTTCGCGGCGAAACCCCCGTGTCAGGTTTCGCCGCGAAACCTGCCCCCCGCCAATCCAGCCCTAGTTAAAGCAGCCCTTCGTCTTCCAGCACTTTGCGCGCAACACGAAAACACTCCACCGCCTGCGGCACGCCGCAATAGATCCCGATCACATGCACGATCGCGCGAATCTCCTCTTTGCTAACGCCATTGGTCAGCGCCCCGCGCAAATGGATTTCCCATTCATGCATTTTGCCCAGCGCGCCAAGCATGGCGAGATTCATCATCGACCGGGTTTTGGGCTCGATCACATCGTCCCCCCATCCGAATCCCCAACACCACGCGGTCATTGCCTCCTGAAACGGCCGCGAAAACTCATCCGCGGCAGCGAGATTTTTTTCCACATACTCCGCCCCCAACGTCGCCTTGCGTTGCTCAAGTCCCTTGAGGAACAGATTTTCATCAAAAAGGTCAGCCATAATTCACCCTATCAGCGTAATCGCTATGCTTTTGGTCTGCTCAGGATTTCACTGGGCCTCCTGCCCATATTCCGCAACCTTTCCCGAATTAGCATATCAGCTGGCGGGTGTCTCCTCATCAGCGACACGCCTTTTCACCCCAATGAACATAGACCAGCACCAACAGAGCGCTCTCGTCAGCCTTATGTTCTATTCGCAAAATACCGACGTGATGGGGCGTTTTCAGAACAGATATCGCCCCAAAACCAGAGTGCCATTACCCAAAATGAATCACACCCATCCACATCAACCCAACGAGGGCAGAATGGCAAAAACAGCGTTTAATGCATTGCTAGAAGAGGCGAAACATGTCCACGGACAGCACCCAGATGTCGCGAACTTCTGCCCCTTCCCAACCGATTTAGAATGGCAAGGTTTACCCGCAAACTACCTGCCCCCTGCGCGCCTGCTTGAAAATGACGCCGCGCTATACAGCGATACCCACGCCAAATTTCGTGATTTGTTTATCGCCGCCTCCCCCCACGCGACGTGGCGGGAAACATATAAAGGCACATCAATCGGCGATGATTTCATGTCCCGCTTTGGCTGTTATGAGCTGATCGGCGAAGGCGGGCAGTTCAACAGCAACCAAATGCGCAGTTTTGTTGTATATGCCCCCTCTGGGCTTTGGTATCCTTGGCATCATCATCCCGCCGAAGAGCTGTATCTTGTCCTAGCCGGAGAGGCCGAGTTCTTGGCTGAGGGGAAACCAGCCAAAACATTACGCCCCGGCGACACGGCCTATCACGCCTCAAATCAGCGCCATGCCATGGAGACACATGGCAAGCCCGTTCTGGCCTATGTGCTGTGGCGAGGGGATTTGAAAACGCCCCCGGTTCTGTCCGATACATAATCACATTAGCGGCGCAAACGGTGCAAATTTCGCCCAATCGCACCTTGGCGTTTGCCCCCTTAGCCGCTATCTTTGAGGCACGACCACATATCCTTATTTGGCAAGGGCGCACAATTGACCCTGCATGTACCCAAAGCACTCCCCCTCTCGCTTCAGGCAGCGCATAAGACGGATGTGCGCACCCAATTTGGTGCATTGGTCTATCGTATCTACAACAACAAACCCCAAGTATTGTTGGTAACCAGCCGTGGCACTGGGCGGTGGATAATTCCCAAAGGCTGGCCATTGGATGGAATCACGCCCGCACAAGGGGCCGCCCAAGAAGCATGGGAAGAGGCTGGCGTGCAGGGCAAACCCTCTGACCGGTGTTTGGGGTTGTATTCCTATCAGAAAAGCATCGGAGCCGAGCGCGAGGTTCCCTGTCTTGTCATGGTCTACCCCATCAAGGCCAAAAAGCTGGCAAGGCAATACCCCGAGGCTGGTCAGCGACGGCGCAAATGGTTTTCCCCCAAGAAAGCAGCAGCACGTGTTGCCGAGGCTGAACTGGCGCAAATTCTCAAGAGTTTTCATCCAGACATATTACTTTAAGGTGTTGGGCTATAGGCATGACGCACACCTGTAACTCGTCAGAAAACAAGGTGTTTAGAAATTGAGGATGCCCATTATTCTTGTACGCACAGCCAAGCATGGCTATCTATGAAAGACCAAACCTAAGGCTCTCGCAAATGATTCAATACACATTGACGTGTTCACAAAATCATCGTTTTGACAGCTGGTTTCAATCGGCTGATGCCTATGAAAAGCTCAAGGCTTCTAAGATGGTGACCTGCGCGGTATGTGGCGATGCGTCAGTGGAAAAGGCGTTGATGGCACCAAGGGTACAGGCCGCAAGATCAGCGGCGGCCCCTCAACCAGAGCCATCCGAAACGCCGCCCCCCCAACTATCGACCCCGGCAAATGCTGCGGAAAAGGCACTGGGTGAGCTAAAGAAAAACATCGAACAAAACTCTGATTACGTCGGCAAGGATTTTGCCCGCGAGGCCCGTGCGATCCATACCGGAGACGCCCCAGAGCGATCCATTTATGGCGAGGCAAAACCCGAAGAGGCCAAAAGCCTGATCGAGGACGGCATTTCCGTTTCGCCTCTCCCGTTTGTTCCCGGGCGCAAATCTAACTAAAGGAATTGGCTGTGAACATTGTTATAACTGGCGCAAACCGGGGCATTGGTCAGGCGCTTCTGTCCCATTACCAGACACGCGGCGACGCGGTCATTGGCACCTCAAGATCCGGAGGCGTGCTATCCCAATTGGATGTGACAGATCCCGCGCAACAAGGTGCCTTTGCCAACGAATTGGATGGTGCCGCGATTGATTTGTTGATCTGCAATGCGGGCGTCTATCACGACAAACACGAGACCCTGAATGGCGGTTTTCCTGATCACATGTGGGCCGATACATTTGCGACCAATGTCACGGGTGTTTTTCTGACTGTGCAATCGTTGTTGGGAAATCTCAGGTCAGCGCGTACGCCAAAAATCGCCATCATCTCAAGCAAAATGGGCAGTCAAACACTCGCCCCTGGCGGCAGCTATATGTACAGAGCATCTAAGGCGGCAGTGCTGAACCTTGGGCGGAATTTGTCGGTTGATCTGAAACCTGAAAATATTGCCGTCGGGATCTATCATCCCGGCTGGGTCAAAACGGATATGGGCGGGCCCGATGGGGATATCACAATCCAACAATCCACCGGCGGCTTGACGGAGCGGTTTGACGAGCTGTCACTAGACACCACCGGATGTTTTCGCACTTGGGATGGTCAGGACATCCCCTATTAGCGACATGCACAGGTTAGGTTGTGATCCAACCTGTGCACTATTTCGATCTTCTCCCCCACCTAGCCTCTATGAGGCAAGGCGATTTGATCGCTGGTTAATTCGACCACCCGCCTGCACGCATCTCTGCCGAGATATTTATCTGGACAGCATCGCTGGTCAAAGGCGCAAACATATCCACGCCAAAGTCACTGCGCAGCACGGTGCCCGTTGCCTGTACGCCGACCCAAGAGCCTTTGTAATAGTCAACAAAGCCCCCCAATGGGTGCTCGCCTTGGAAGGTCATTTCAACATCCAGCACGGCGGGAGCGGTGATGTCTTTGATCGTCAAATCCCCGCTCATGCGCAGGCTATTTGCGCCGGTTTGGACAGCACTTGTCGAAACGAATGTGATCTCGGGGAATTTCTCCACATCGAAAAAGTCAGCACTTTTTAGGTGGCTATCCAATGCGACCACCCCGGTGGAGACACTGCTCGCATCAATACGGACAAAAATCTTTGTCGCAGACACATCTGTGGCATCGAAATCAATCTTGCCATCAACACCGTTCCACTCACCGTTTTGCGTGGTTAATCCAGCGTGGTTGTATGAAAATCGCACCTCAGTGTGGCCAGCATCCAATTCATAAATCTCGGCCAAAGCCCCCTGCCCCAGACCCGCTGCCAATATTGCTGCCATTGCTATGCTTTTCATGTCATCTCCAATATGGTTGCTATCTAAAAACACTGCCCACAATGATTAGGCAAACAATTACCTGATACAATGTTCACATCCTAACATAACGTAAAGTTGACCTTAGTCACTTGGACATTCCCCGGTGCCATCGCAAATTTCGGCGTCGCGCCCACAATATTGCCACTGACAGCGCTAACCCCTCGCAAAACTGTGCCATCTGGCTTGTCAGCTGGCGCTACAGCGCGTAAACCGCCCCCGACCCAGAACCTAAGGACCGATTATGCCTGTTCTCGTGATGAAATTTGGCGGCACCTCTGTCGCGACCCTTGACCGGATCAAACGCGTGGCGAAACGCGTTGGTGTTGAGGTTGCCAAAGGCTATGATGTGATTGTTATTGTTTCGGCAATGTCTGGCAAAACCAATGAAATGGTTGGTTGGGTAAACGAGACCTCTCCGCTGTATGACGCCCGTGAATATGACGCTGTTGTCAGTTCAGGCGAAAATGTCACCGCGGGTTTGATGGCGTTGACGTTACAGGAAATGGATATTCCCGCCCGCAGCTGGCAGGGATGGCAGGTCCCGGTAAAAACCACCGCGGCCCACTCTCAGGCGCGTATCGAGGAAATTCCGACAGATAATATTATGGCCAAGTTTGGCGAAGGTATGCGTGTCGCTGTGGTTGCAGGTTTTCAGGGCGTTAGCCCAGAAGGTCGCATCACCACCTTAGGGCGCGGCGGATCTGACACCACGGCCGTTGCCTTTGCCGCTGCATTTGAGGCTGAGCGCTGTGATATCTATACGGATGTTGATGGCGTTTACACAACCGACCCTCGTATCTGCACCAAGGCGCGTAAACTTGACCGCATTGCATTTGAGGAAATGCTGGAATTGGCATCGCTGGGTGCCAAGGTTCTGCAAACCCGATCTGTTGAACTTGCGATGCGCTATAAGGTTAAACTGCGGGTACTTAGCTCTTTTGAAGAACAATCTGACGAAGCGGGAACGCTCGTCTGCGATGAGGATGAAATCATGGAATCTAATGTTGTCTCCGGTGTCGCCTATTCTCGCGACGAAGCCAAAATGACCCTTGTGTCGGTTGCAGATCGCCCCGGCATCGCCACCACGATTTTTGGCGCGCTGTCTGATGCAGGCGTTAATGTCGACATGATTGTGCAGAATATCTCTGACGAGGGTCGCACAGACATGACTTTCTCCCTGCCCACTGACCAGGTCGCACGCGCCGAAAAGGCGATGAGCGAACTCAAAGGCAAAGAGCTGAATTATACGGAGCTGGTCACTGACCTTGATGTCAGCAAAATCTCTGTGGTTGGAATCGGTATGCGGTCACAATCAGGGGTTGCCGCCAAGATGTTCAAAGTTCTTTCGGATGATGGCATCAATATTAAGGTCATTACGACATCAGAAATCAAAATTTCTGTGCTTATTGATAGAAAATACATGGAACTTGCGGTCCAAGCCCTGCATGATGCTTTCGAATTGGAAAAAGCGTCCTGATCAGCCCCCTGCTCACTATTCTGCATGGGTCTGAACAAGAGGCATGCAATGTGATGGGCTAGAATGGCTGAAAGATCAGAAACCGAAAGCCGCAAGTTGCTCGGCCGTCTGCGTGAAGCGATGGCCGAAGACAGCGCAGGTCAGGCGCGTCTGGACAAGATCACACAATTGATCGCGAGTTCGATGGGCACCGAAGTGTGCTCGATCTATCTATTTCGCGACGAAGACACATTGGAACTTTGCGCCACCGAAGGCCTAAACCCTTCGGCTGTCCACCAAACCCGTCTGCGCATGGGCGAAGGTTTGGTTGGCCGTGTGGCCAAATACTCCCGTATCCTAAAGACTGGTGACGCCCCCAGTGAAAAGGGCTTTCGGTATATGCCCGAAACTGGCGAGGAAATATTCACCTCGTTTTGCGGTATCCCAATTCAGCGGCTTGGAGAAAAACTAGGCGTTTTGGTTGTGCAATCAAAAGACGCGCGCGACTACTCTGCTGATGAAATCTATGCCCTAGAAGTTGTGGCCATGATTCTGGCCGAAATGACTGAACTTGGCGCTTTTGTCGGAGAGGGTGCCGCACTTTCGCCCCTGCACCAGCAATCGGTTTTGATCCGTGCAAGCAGTGCCCAGGATGGTGCTGCCGAGGGCCATGTTTGGCTGCACGAACCCCGTGTTGTCGTGACCAACCTTATCTCGGATGATCCCGAAGCAGAACGTCAGCGCCTAAATGACGCCGTCGAAGAATTGCGCGTTGGCGTTGATAAAATGCTGGACGGGGCGGCAACTGGCGACAAAGAACAACTACAAGTCCTTGAAACCTACAGAATGTTTGCCAACTCCAAGGGCTGGATGCGCCGGATGGAGCAAGACATCGCGCAAGGTCTATCCGCCGAGGCCGCCGTTGAGAAAGAACAATCAACCGCGCGAACCCGCATGTCTCAGGCCAACGATAGCTATCTGCGGGAACGCCTGCATGATCTGGATGATCTATCCAATCGCCTGCTGCGAATTTTGACCGGCCAAGGCAGCAACACGGGCGCCGAAATGCCCACCGATCCGATCCTAATTGCCCGTAATATTGGCCCTGCTGAATTGCTGGAATATGGCCGCGGCCTCAAGGGTATTGTGTTAGAAGAAGGCTCCGTTGGCTCGCATGCGACGATCATTGCACGGGCGCTGGCGATCCCTCTGGTCATCCATGCCGAGCGCATTACAAATCTGGCCCTTAACGGGGATCACATCATGGTGGACGGCGATCAAGGCGTTGCACATCTACGTCCTGACGACACCGTGGTTGCCGCCTTTCGTGACAAAATCGCCATGCAGGCCCAAGCTCAAGAGCGATATTCCTCTATCCGTGAACGGCCCGCTGAAACGCTAGATGGTACCATTGTCAATTTGCACATGAATGCAGGTCTGATGGCCGATCTACCGTCGTTGGAAAACTCTGGCGCCGAGGGTGTCGGCCTATTTCGTACAGAGCTACAGTTTCTGGTGCGTAACCAGATGCCCAAGCGGACCGAGCTTGCAGTGCTATATTCCCAAGTCATGGATGCAGCACATGGCAAGCGCGTCGTGTTTCGCACCCTTGATATCGGGTCGGACAAGGTATTGCCCTATATGACGCCGCATGATGAGCCTAATCCTGCGTTGGGCTGGCGCGCGATCCGCGTCGGATTGGACAAGCCCGGCGTGATGCGTATGCAGTTGCAGGCTCTGATCCGGGCCGCTAATGGGCGCGCCTTGACGGTGATGTTCCCTTTCGTTGCACAATACGAAGAATATACCGCCGCCAAGGCCGAAATGGACAAGGCGATGGCGCGTGAACGTATCCTTGGCCATCCTTTACCCGAAACGCTTGAGATCGGGGCAATGCTTGAAACGCCCAGCCTCGCATTCGCGCCGCAAAAGTTCTTTGAGGAAGTTGGATTCCTGTCCATCGGTGGCAATGATCTAAAGCAATTCTTTTTTGCCGCTGACCGTGAAAACGAGCGTGTGCGTCGTCGGTATGACACGCTGAATGTCAGTTTTCTGACTTTCCTAGAAAGCATCGTGAACCGTTGTGAGGGGACAAATACGCCTCTGAGTTTCTGCGGGGAGGATGCCGGACGCCCCATCGAAGCCTTGTGTCTTGCGGCCATTGGCATGCGCACTCTTTCGATGCGCCCTGCCTCTATTGGGCCGGTCAAAAGCCTGTTGCGCAAGACCAACCTCGCAGAGGTGCGGCAGGTGATTATTGATGCAAGAGAACGCGGAGATCAGTCAGTTCGCGCCGCTGTGATGGAATATTTGCGCAACGCTCCCTAGGGTCAATTGCATCTGTTTGGCGGGCATAAATCACGGGCAAATGCGATGTATCCTCGGGACACGCGCAGTTCACCAAACTGTGCTGTCTGCGTGTGCTCACGCAAAAACTGCACCCAAAACGCCCTCCATCCGCCTAAATTACTAGGGATTTCAGTGACACTATGATCACGCCCGCATCTTTGGCTCGCACAATCCCACAGCTGCGTGAACAACGGTGTTTTGATCCTGCATGACCATCCCGCCATCTTGAGAGCAGGGCCATACGCCTTTTGCCAATCAAGAAAGGATCGGATCATGAAACGCCATCTCATTACTCTTTTTGTTGTCTCTCTCATCGGCTCACATAGCGCTGCATTTGCGGCCAATTACGAGGTGTCACCACGCGATACCGTAGGGGGGACCAACGCAACCATTAGCAAAGAGTCCATCAGTGAAACCGTATTGGTGCGTGCCGGTGATCTTTACCCGCCAAGGGATTTGAAGGGCTATGGCTACGACGCTGATGATTTGGTTTCCGTCACCCGCTTCTCCAATCCGGCAAACTAACTATCGGTTTTCAAAGTGATGTGACGGTCAGGCACCTTTCCCATCAGATGGGTGCCTGAAAGCTCAGTCCGTTGCAGTATTTTCAATGCTAGGGCTGACTTTTTCTCTAAATCTTTCAACCAATTCCGCGTGCTGAACATCGCCATCAATCGCCAGCTTACGCAGACCAAAATGCACCTGCGCCATTTCTTGATAATAACTCATGAACGCATAGTTGGTGGCCGCCCCCGCCACCGCCCCGAGCACAGGAACAGCTTGTGCCGCCAATTTCTGTCCCAGAACCGAGGCAAGCCGTGGTGCCACCCAAGCAGCCAGTTTTTGAACGCCGCCGCTTGTCAGCGCCATGCGCGTCGTCAGAAACGCCAAATCCGCCCCATCATCATTGGACATCGGGCCAGCAGCAGCAAAAACCTGAATGCAGTCAAACTGTACATTCTCGGAGGCGGGATCAAATCCGTTCTCAGCCGCCACGCTTTGGATCGCGCGCAATAGTATCGTTGTCGTTACGGGGAGTTCAGCCAATGCTGTGGGAATGCCGCCAACCCCGCCTGCGGCACCCAATGCGGTCGCCACAGCCTTTTCCAGCCAACCACTTTGATGATCAATCACCTGCCGCGATCCGTTTGCCGCCCGCATCGCCTGCTTAAGCGCGACCTCTGTCGCCCCCTCCAGACTATCGCGGACCGATTTTGGCAACCGGTCCACCAACCCATCAGCCTGCGTGCCGATCAGGTTCAAAACTTCCATGCCCAAACCACCGGCACTGCGATACCGCAAAACCAGGGCATCAAGCCCTTCTTCAACATCAATAGTGGTTAAATCCGTGTCTCGCATAAAACGCCTCCCTGCCCCATAAGGTTGGTCAACCAAAGGCCATTTTCAACCCTAAGCCACAGATTGCACAGTCCCTGTGATATCTTGCCATGCGTGTGGCACCAATTCATACCCCAGAACCCGCGACGGGTTTGTGGGAGGCGGCATTTGAACGCCCGTCAATTTGGTAAATCCGAATTTGGAATAATACGGCGCATCCCCAACCAGAATTGCCCGTTCCCAGCCATGATTTTTTGCGATCTCTAGGCTTTCACGAATTAGAAAACCGCCAAGCCCCTCGCCCTGCCGCGTTGGGTGCACCGCCACTGGGCCAAGCAATAACGCCTGCGCCCCATCCACATGAACAGGCCAATAGCGGATCGCCCCTGCGAGAATCCCGCCCGCATCACGTGCCACAAGCGCCAGCTCGGCGATTTTCGCCACGCCATCACGCAAACGATAAGACGACAACGCCTCACGTCCGGGGGCAAAGCACAAGTCATACAGCGCTTCGACTTCCCACCAGTCGTCTGCGGCCTCCACAGTAAGATGAATCAACGGGCCAGCCTCATGAATTCCTATGGAAACCGCCCTAACATGTGACTACCTCTAGGGCAAACACCAAGGAGACCCAGATGTTCTATCGTCCCGAAGATGGTCACGGCCTGCCACATAATCCATTCAACGCCCTTATTGCGCCGCGCCCCATTGCGTGGATATCGACACAGAATGCAGCGGGTGCCCCCAACCTTGCGCCCTATTCATTTTTTAACGGCGTGGCTTATACGCCGCCACAGGTGATGTTCGCCTCGACCGGGGCAAAACCGGATCAAGAAAACACCAAAGACACCCTCGCAAATATTCGCGAAACCGGCGTGTTTTGTATCAATCTGGTTGAGTATTCAATGCGCGATGCCATGAACACCACAACCGAAGGGTTTGACAAAAATACCGACGAATTCGCCGCCGCCGGGCTAATGCCCACCGCCTGCACGACAATCCCCTGCCCAAGGCTTGTGGGTGCTCCCGCCAGTCTGGAATGCCAAATGACGCAGATCGTTGAGCTAGAGGGAGATGCGAATTTCCTAACCGTTGGCCGCGTGACAGGTATTCACATGCGGGATGATTGTATCATAGACGGGAAATTCGATGTGGCCGCTATTCGCCTGCTCTCCCGCCTAGGATATCGGGATTATAGCACGGTTGAGAGCGTGTTCACGCTGGCACGGCCTGACGATTAATGTCGCCCTTAGGGGCGTAAACTGAAATCGGCACCCGTCATCACAATTGGCTAGGGGTGCCGATGCTATTCAAACTTAGTGGCCGCCAAAAATTCCGGTGCGCACTGAGTAATCTACCGCAACCTGATATTCCGGGTCGTCCGAGCTATCGACCATCAGGTGCCCGGCGCGTTGCAGCAATTCGTGGCAGTCGCGGCTTAGATGGCGCAGCGTTATTTTTTTGCCTTCTGCTTCGTATTTTCCGGCAACGGCCTCGATCGCTTGCAATGCGGATTGATCCACCACACGGCTGCCCGCAAAATCAACGATTACGCTGTCAGGATCACCCGCCACATCAAACAATTCGGTAAAGCCCTCAGCCGAACCAAAGAACAATGGCCCTTGGATTTCATAGACTTTCGCGCCTTTGTCAGATGCAGATTCGCGTGTGTGCGCATGAATGCGGCGCGCGTTGTTCCACGCATAGGCCAGCGCGCTAACGATCACACCGACCACAACCGCAATCGCCAAATCCTCTAGGACGGTAACGCAGGTCACCAACACAATCACAAAGGCATCCGTCAACGGCACCCGGCGCATGATTTTAAGAGAATTCCACGCGAATGTGCCAATGACCACCATGAACATCACACCAACCAATGCGGCCAATGGAATTTGTTCAATCGCAGGTGAGGCGGCAACAATAAACAGCAGCAAAAACAGCGCCGCAGCAAGGCCCGCAATGCGCGTACGCCCGCCTGATTTCACATTGATCATCGACTGACCGATCATTGCACAGCCCCCCATGCCCGCGAAAAATCCGGTCACGGTGTTGGAAATACCTTGGGCGATACATTCCTGCGATGCTCCGCCTCGGTGGCCCGTCATCTCGCCCACAAGGTTCAGTGTCAGCAGGCTTTCGATCAACCCAATTGCTGCCAGAATGACCGCATAGGGCAGAATGATATACAGCGTCTCTAGGGTGAAAGGTGCCAATGCGGTGCCATAAATCCCCAAGCCCTCGCCAAAGGGGTTATGCGGCATCGGAAAACCGCCTTGGATCGAGGCCAAATCACCAACCCGTGGCACATCCAGCCCGAACCCGATCACAAGAGCCGCGACGATCCCAATGCCCGCCAAAGGCGCTGGAATGATCTTGGTGATCTTGGGTGTGAGCCAGATAATGGCCATCGTCAGCCCAACCAACCCAAGCATCAGAAACAGCGGCATGCCAGACAGCCAAGTGCCGCCCCATATTCCCTCACCCGCGCTGCCAGAGGTTTTAAACTGGCTAAGCTGTGCCAAGAAAATCACGATCGCCAGCCCGTTCACAAACCCCAACATAACCGGGTGCGGCACCAGTCGAATGAATTTACCCCAATGCATCACACCGGCAAAAATCTGTATAACGCCCATCAAGACCACCGTTGCGAACAGGTATTCCACCCCGTGCTGTGCAACCAACGCGACCATGACCACGGCCAAGGCCCCGGTTGCACCAGAAATCATCCCCGGACGACCCCCAATCAACGCGGTGATTAACCCGACCATAAAGGCCGCATACAGGCCAACCAACGGATGCACACCCGCCACAAAGGCAAAGGCAACCGCCTCGGGCACCAATGCCAACGCGACGGTCAACCCCGACAGCAGCTCTGTACGCACTCGCCCAACCGACCAACCTTCGTCTTGCATAATGCTAAGATTGGGAGCGGAAATGTTTTTTGCCAACAAGGCCATCGCGGCGCGTCTCATGAACTATCCTGTCATTGGGGATTTGGTATGCTGTAGCCGCCTCCCCTATCCAAAATTATGTTAGGGCACAAGGCCAGCGCGCCTATGCCGCTAACGGGGCCTTTGTGCAGCGCCAAACACTTCTCCGCAAAATCGGGAGCCAATCGGTGGTTGGCAAAATTCTTGCACATGGTCCCAATATTGCAGGACAGATATCACCGGACACACGGTTGCATTCCGTCTGACACCCCGTCAAGAATACCCAGGTTCAAACCATAGGAGGCGACTTTGAGCGTTCAGGCAAAACCAACCATGATCGCGATTATCGGCGGCTCTGGTATTTACGAAATCGACGGCCTGGAAAACGCCGAATGGATCACCGTGGACACGCCTTGGGGTGCCCCTTCTGACCAAATTTTGACTGGTACGCTGGACGGCGTGAAAATGGCGTTTTTACCTCGTCACGCGCGCGGTCATAAATTTTCTCCCTCCACAGTGCCCTACCGTGCAAACATCGACGCGCTGAAGCGTATTGGCGCAACTGATGTCATATCTGTCTCCGCCTGTGGATCGTTCCGCGAACACATGGCACCGGGTGATTTTGTCATCGTTGACCAATTCATCGACCGTACCTTTGCGCGCGAAAAATCGTTTTTCGGCACCGGATGTGTGGCCCATGTCAGCGTGGCACACCCCACCTGCCCGCGCCTGTCTGACGCTTGCGAACAGGCTGCCAATCAGGCTGACATCACGGTGCACCGTGGCGGCACATACCTCGCCATGGAAGGCCCGCAATTCTCCACCTTGGCGGAATCCAAAATGTACCGCGAAAGCTGGGGCTGTGATGTGATCGGCATGACCAATATGCCAGAGGCAAAACTCGCCCGCGAAGCAGAGCTTTGTTATGCGTCAGTTGCGATGATCACCGATTATGACAGTTGGCACCCCGATCATGGCGAGGTGGACGTCACCCAAATCATCAAGACCCTGATGGGCAATGCCGACAAGGCCCGCACTCTTGTAAAACACCTGCCCAAATTACTGACGGTAGAGCGGGATGTTTGCCCCCATGGCTGTGATCGCGCCCTCGAATTTGCAATCTTGACCGCACCAGATGCGCGCGACCCCGCAGTCGTCGCAAAACTGGATGCCGTCGCAGGTCGAGTATTATCATGACAATTGACCTTTGGCTCACCTTCGTTGCTGCCTCCATCGCCCTGCTGATTATACCGGGGCCAACGATCCTTTTGGTGCTATCTTATGCGCTTAGCCACGGGCGCAAGGTGGCGTTGGCCACAGCCGCAGGTGTCGCCATGGGAGATCTAATTGCCATGAGCGCATCCTTGCTCGGGCTTGGCGCACTCATCCTTACCTCTGCAACGGCGTTTGTCGTGATTAAATGGATTGGGGCGGCCTATCTGGTGTGGCTTGGCATCAAAATGCTGCGCGCCGCAGGTACGGCCCAAGCACCGGGCGCATCCAGCCATACCGAACAAGACGGACCAACCGAAGTAAACGCGCGCGGAGTCTTTGCCCATGCGGCGGCGGTCACCGCCCTTAATCCCAAAGGCATCGGCTTTTTCATCGCATTTGTGCCGCAGTTTATTGACGCATCCAGCGACATTGCCCCACAATTTGCAATTTTGATCGCCACTTTTGTCTCTCTCGCTGCCATTAACGCCTTTGCATATGCATGGCTGGCGGATCACCTGCGCAGCCGCATTACACGCCCATCAGTCATTAGTTGGCTCACCCGCGCTGGCGGTGTCAGCCTGATCGGCATGGGCCTGCTAACAGCCACATTGCGCCGCGCGACATAACCCTGAAACACCCGACAACCCCAAAGGCCCCCATGCGTAAATCCACATCAGTCCAAGACTACATTCGTACAATCGTTGATTTCCCTCACAAGGGGATCATGTTTCGCGATGTCACCACGCTTTTTGCCGACCCACGCGGGTTTCGCATTGCAATCGACCAAATGCTGCATCCTTTTGCGGGGGAGCGTATAGACAAAGTTGTCGGCCTTGAGGCGCGCGGTTTCATCCTTGGCGGTGCCATCGCTCATCAGCTTAGCGTCGGGTTTGTGCCCATTCGCAAACAAGGCAAACTGCCCGGAAAAACCATCAGCCAAGACTATAAATTGGAATATGGTGAGGCGACCGTTGAAATCCATGACGACGCGATCCAGCCCGGTGAAAAAATTCTTGTCGTGGATGATCTTCTGGCCACTGGCGGCACAGCCGAGGCAGGAATTACGTTGATCGAAAAGCTAGGCGGCGAAATCATCGCCTGTTCGTTTATCATTGATCTACCGGATTTGGGCGGTCGTGCGCGTCTCGAAAAAATGGGCATGGAGGTGCACACGCTGTGTGAATACGCGGGCGAGTGATCCTTGCCAAATTGGCGAAACTGCCATCACCCAGATGATCCAAGGCGTCTTATTCATATAGGGATAAGACGCCTAAGTTTTTAAAAATATCGCGCCGGGGTTCATGATGCCCTGTGGATCAAGCGCTGATTTAATCGCCATCATTGCTGCCAATTTTGCCGGATCAGAATAGGTTTGCAAATCATTAACCTTCAACCGCCCAATACCATGTTCTGCACTGACAGAGCCGTCATAGCTATGCACCACATCATGCACGACCCGTTTCACAACATCGCGCATATTGCCATAGGTGTCGCGGTTTTCACCTTTGGGTGGGAAAACATTATAGTGCAAATTGCCGTCACCCAAATGGCCAAAGCAATTGATCCTAAAATCACCCAATGCGGCAACCACGCCCCCTGCCTCGCTGATGAATTCAGGAATGCGGTCAAGGGGAATCGATATATCGTGGCTGCTGATTGAGCCGGTCAAACGGTTGCCCTCGGGGATATTCTCGCGCACCTGCCAAAATTCTCTTTGCTGCGCCACGCTCTGGGCCACGAGACCGTCCAGCACCAACCCATCGCCAAAGGCGCGCTCAAACAAACCCGCTAGGGCCGCATCCGCGTCGCGCCCTTTGGGCAATCCAACCTCAATCAGCACCATCCATTCAGGCAAAACCGCAAAGGGCAAACGCACCTGTGGCAACTCATCCTCAAGAAACATCAGCCCCTGACGATGGATCAATTCAAAGGCACTGACCACCTCACCCAACTCATCCCGCGCAGCCTCAAGCAATTCCAGTGCAGCGGCGGGCGTGGGCACAACCATCATTGCGACACCGACGTTGGCAGGCCTTGGCGACAATTTCAGCGACGCCGCCGTGATCACCCCCAATGTGCCCTCTGCCCCAATCAGCAGGTTTTTCAGGTCATATCCGGTGTTGTCTTTGCGCAATCGACGCGCGCCATGCCATATCTCACCTGAGGGTAGCACAGCCTCAACTCCCAAACACAAATCCCGCGTGTTCCCGTACCGCAATACGTTCACACCGCCTGCGTTGGTGGCTAGGTTCCCGCCCAACTGCGCTGATCCCTCAGAAGCCAGCGATAGGGGAAACAACCGCCCTGCCCCCTCTGCTGCCTGCTGAACATCGGCCAGAATGCACCCGGCCTCTGCAACCATGACATTTTCCAGCGGATGAACCGCGCGGATTTTATTCATCCGTTCAAGCGATAGGATCAGCGGCAAGGGCCCATCAGGTTTCACCTGTCCACCCACCAAACCCGTTCCACCACCATAGGGCACGACACCAACACGCGCCTGCGCACAATGGCCGATAATCTGAGCAACCTCCTGCACAGAACGTGGACGCGCGACAGGTCCGGCAGGACCAAAATACCGCGCCCGAGGCTCTTGCAGATAGCGCTCTTGCGCGTCCGCCAGCGTCCCCACAGGCAACCCGGCAGCCAATGCTGCCACAAACTTTTTATCTGCTGAATTCAGTTCCATGCCTTTAACCTAACATATCCCCGCGCCAAATTCCGGTCGCCCGTCATCTTAACAAGTTTCACTTAACTGCACGCTGCAATGTTCAGGCAGCAGGCCGATCAGCCCACATCCGTCTTGCCGCGCCGATCAGACCGCAAACAAGCATACAAAACATGCGATCGCCACCGCCCGTTGATTTGTAAATAACTTTGGGCAACGCCTTCGTATTTGAAATTCGACTTTTCCAACACACCCCGAGAGGCGATGTTTTCAGGCAGGCAAGCTGCCTCAATTCTACTCAAATCCAACTGGCGAAACGCGTAGTGTGCGACGCTTTCAATGGCTTCTCGCATATACCCTTGGCGCACGAAATTTTGTCCGATCCAATAGCCCAATGTGCCAGCTTGCGCAGGTCCACGCCGGATGTTGTCCAGCGTGATGGCCCCCATCAACACGTTGTCGCTACGCCGCACTACAAACAGCGGAACCGCCGTGCCGCCATTGATTGATCTCTGCGCCCAATACACCCTGTTGCCAAAGTTTTTGCGCCCCAGGTGATCCGCGGCCCATGCAGGCTCCCACGGAGTCAGAAATTCGAAATTGCTCTCACGCAACCACGCCCACGCGCGAAAATCAGAATGCTGTGGCTGGCGGAGCGTCAGACGCTCCGTTTCCAGCACAACCTTGCGTCGCGATAAAAGCATCACGCCGCACGCCTGCTCTGCAACTCCTCCAGCGCAGGGGCGGCCGAGATAGGCCCATAAAGCGCCAACGCACTGCGGGCCTGCGTGGCCATATGTTCGGCAAGGCGGCGCACGTCACTATCGTTTACGCCGTCAATCCGTTCAATCGTTTCGCTCAGCGGTGGAATACGGCCCCAAATCGACAATACACGCGCCAGACGTTCGGCACGGCTTGACGGGCTTTCTAGCCCCATCAACATCCCTGCCTTCATCTGCGTGCGTGCACGCTCGATCTCGACCGGGTTCATATCCTCGGCGGCGCGCTTCATCTCATCAATGGTGATTTGCGCCAACTCTGCAATCTGTGACCCAGAGGTGCCCGCGTAAATCGTCGTCATCCCCGTATCCGCATAGGCCCCGGTTGAGGCATAAATCGTATAGCAAAGGCCACGCTTTTCACGCACCTCTTGGAACAAACGCGATGACATTCCGCCGCCAAGTGCCGAGGAGTAAATCTGCGCAGTATAGATATCAGGGTCACTATAATTCGGGCTTTCAAAACCCATAGCGAAATGCGCCTGCTCTAGGGTTTTTTCTGTGCGATACTCACCACCAGTGAAATGGGCGGGCGTTATGATCTGCTCACCGCCGCGTTTCATCTCGCCAAACATCTCTTCGGCCATGCGCACAATCGCATCATGATCAACGGCACCTGCCGCTGATAGAATCATGCGCTCGGGGCCGTAATGCTCACTCACAAAACGGCGCAAATCTGTGCTGTTAAAGGATCGCACGCGCTCCTCTTCGCCCAGAATGGTACGACCGATGGCCTGATCAGGATAGGCGCGCTCTTGCAACCAATCAAAGATCACATCATCTGGCGTATCCAACGCTTGGCCGATTTCCTGCAAAATGACGCCGCGCTCGATCTCGATCTCATCTGGATCAAACACCGGATTCATCAAAATATCGCCGATAACATCCAAGGCCAAAGGCACGTCATTCTTTAACACACGCGCGTAATAGGCCGTGACCTCGCGGCTGGTATAGGCGTTTATATATCCGCCCACATCCTCAATTGCCTCGGCAATCTCTAACGCGCTACGCCGCTTAGTGCCCTTGAACGCCATATGCTCAAGGAAATGTGCAATGCCATTTTGCGGGGCGGTTTCATGCCGCCCCCCCGCATCAACCCAGATGCCAATAGCTGCGGATTCAAGCCCCGGCATATGTTCAGTAACAATGCGGAAACCATTGGAAAGGGTGTGCTGTTTTACATTCAACGCTGTGCGATCCGGTCTTTGATCAAAGCCTGCAAAAGGCTGAGGTTATGGGGCACCTTTGTTACACGTTCATCACGGTCCATCATATCCGCCATATGTGGCGGCAATGCGGGGCGCGCGCCCATGGCCTGCTCCACCGCGTCGGGGAATTTGGCCGGATGGGCGGTTGCTAACGTGATCATTGGCGTGGTCGAAAGATGTTCGTTGCCGACCTTTACCCCAACTGCGGAGTGAGGGCAAAGCACTTCTCCGCATGCCTCAAATTCGGCCTTGATCGTCGCAGATGTTTCCGCCTCCGAGGCACGACCAGAGTCAAAAGTTTCGCGCAGGAAATCAATCGCGCCTTGGCTGATCTCAAAGGATCCTTCACCTAGCTCTTCCATCAATTTCGACACTGCCTCGCCGTCGCGCCCATAGGCATCGAACAACGCCCGCTCAAAGTTTGAGCTGACCTGAATATCCATCGACGGGCTGATCGAGGGCGTGACGCCCTCCTTGGTATAGGCACCCGTTTCCATCGCCCTGTGCAAAATGTCATTCTGGTTTGTCGCGATCACCAGCTTGTCGATCGGCAGTCCCATGCGTTTCGCAATATAGCCCGCAAAGATGTCACCGAAATTTCCCGTGGGCACGGTGAAACTCACGTTTCGATGTGGCGCGCCCAGCGAAACCGCAGAGGAGAAGAAATATACAACCTGCGCCAGAACACGCGCCCAGTTGATCGAATTCACACCCGCCAGTTTCACGCCATCGCGGAAATCAAAGTCGTTGAACATATCCTTCAACGCGGCTTGGCAATCGTCGAAATCACCTTCCATCGCCAGGGCATGTACGTTGGAATCATCCGGCGTTGTCATCTGTTTGCGCTGAATCGGTGACACACGCCCATCAGGAAACAGGATGAACACATCCACATTATCCAACCCGCGAAACGCCTCGATGGCGGCGGATCCTGTATCCCCTGAGGTGGCACCAACAATCGTCACCCGATCATTACGGCGACCCAATTCAAACTGGAACAATTGCCCAATAAGCTGCATGGCGAAATCTTTGAATGCCAGCGTTGGGCCATGAAACAATTCGAGCAGGAAATGATTGGGACCAAGCTGTACCAACGGTGCACGCGCCTCATGGCGAAACCCGTCATAGGCACGCTCAATGATGCCCTTGAACTCGTCATCGGTGAAACTATCGCCGATAAAAGGCTTCATAATCCGAAATGCGATTTCCTCATAAGACAGCCCTGCAAGCTCTGCGATTTGCTCCGCAGACATGGTGGGAATGGTCTTGGGAACATACAGCCCCCCGTCACGTGCAAGACCTGTTAACATGGCCTCGGTAAAGCTCAATTCCGGTGCGTTTCCACGGGTAGAGATATATCTCACGGTTCTCAGACCTTTTTCTGTTTGCGCATGCGGCGCAGATAATAAAGCGTCATTAAGACCCAGACGATGGCAAGGCCAAACCAGGTCACGGCGTATTGTAAGTGATCATTGGGAATACCCTGTGTGTCCACGGGCAACGGCGTCACAGTTGTGTCGTTTTCCGACGTAGAGCGGGAGATCATCAGAATAGGGTCGGCATTCAAATGGTCCGCCATGACGGCAACGTCGCGCGAAAACCAGATATTAGCCTCAAGATCATTTGCTGGCGTATAGCTGTCGATCTCGTTTGGCCAATGCAAATTGCCTGTGACCTGCGCCATGACCGGTGCGCGTTCAACATCTTTTTGGGGCAGCGGTATATATCCGCGATCCAGTAAAATGCGGCGCCCATCATCCAGCTCAAACGCGGCGATGATACGGTAAATCGCGCCAACCTTGCGGGTAGAGGCCAACACATGGATCTCGTCAGATGTAATAGTGCCCTGCGCCTTAACCGATAAATACCGGTCCGCTTCGGGGTCCGGCTGTGCCGGGATGTTTACGGGATCGAGGGAAATTCGGGTCGCGATATCGGCCAGAATTTCCTTTTTCCACGTCAGACGTTCTGTTTGCCAACTGCCCAATGAAACAAGAACCAAAGTTCCCACAATTCCAAAGAGCAAGGGTAAGATCAAACGGCGCACATTGGGGCCCTTCCAAACAAAAGTCGCGGCAGGCTGGTGCCAACCGCGACTTATTTTATGCCTATCATTTACGGACATTCAACCGATTTCGGCACTCATCCGCAAAGGTCATTTTTCAGGAGGCCTTAGCCGCCCCAAACATAGACAGCAGCAAAGAGGAACAACCATACGACATCAACAAAGTGCCAGTACCAAGCAGCCGCTTCGAACCCGACATGTCTCTCTTGTGTGAAATGTCCGCGCATCAACCGGATCAGGCAGACCAGCAAAAAGATCGTCCCAATCAGAACGTGCGTGCCGTGGAATCCGGTCGCCATAAAGAAGTTGGCCCCATAGATGTTTCCAGAGAAACCAAACGCCGCGTGGCTATATTCATACGCCTGAAAGAACGTGAACAAAGCGCCCAACAAAATTGCAATGATCAGGCCCCATTTCATGTCCTGACGATTGTTTTCATGCGCCAATGCGTGGTGCGCCCATGTCGCTGCTGCACCGGAGCACAACAGGATCAACGTATTGATCAGTGGCAGATGCCATGCATCAAACGTCTCAATTCCAACCGGAGGCCAAACACCATCAATCAGCGGCGACCCTTCGGTCATCGGATACATGGCGTGCTTGAAAAAGCTCCAGAACCAAGCCGCGAAGAACATTACTTCGGACATGATGAACAGGATAACACCGTAGCGCAGCCCAAGTTGGACAACCGGGGTGTGATCCCCGACGTGGCTTTCGGTGACGACTTCAGCCCACCAGCCGTACATTACATATAGAACGGCGATAAAGCCGATCAAAAACATCCATGGTCCGTTGTCGTGGAACATCAATACTGCACCAAACAGCATGAAGAACCCGGCCAGCGCGCCTAGGAACGGCCACCAAGAAGGGGCCAGAATGTGATAATCGTGATTTTTAGCATGCGCCATATTATTTCCCTCGTCGGAAGGCTTAGTTTACGTCAGTTTCGGTTTCCTGCATCAAGGACGCAGTGTCCTCGGGCAGGTCGATTTCATAAAAGGTATAAGACAGCGTAATTTGTTTAATATACTGCCCTTCCCTGTCATTTACGATTTCAGGATCAACATAAAAAGTCACGGGCATCATCACCCGTTCCCCTGGCTGTAGAACCTGTTCCTCAAAGCAAAAGCAATCAATCTTCGTAAAGAAATTGCCCGCATCATAAGGCGTTACATTATAGCTGGCGGAGCCGGCAATCGGGCGATCAGTGGGATTATAGGCCTCATAAAACGCCAACCCGGTCTCGCCGATCTTCAACTCCATTTGCCGTACAACAGGTTTAAATGTCCACGGCATTTTCCGATCAAGCGAGCCATCAAAACGAATTTTGATCATCTCATCCAGAACGGTGTCAGATCCGGCATCGGCGACCGCAGTCACCCCACCAAACCCGGTGACACGGCAGAACCAATCGTAAAACGGAACCGATGCCCATGCCAGTGCGCCCATGGTAATCACCACGCCCACCAGTTGAACAGCAGTTTTTGCTTTCCGATCCATCGCCATTAGTCTTCGATCCTCGCGTTTACAGGTTCATAATCGCCACGTGTCACCTTGACCACAGTCAGGCCAAACACAATGACAATGAATCCCGCTAATGCCAGACCAACACCTACGTTACGGCTTAGCCGGCGCTTGTGTAATTCGTGCTCTACTTGTTGAAAACCCATCTACCAGCCTCCCAGCCCATAAGGGGCCAAAGTGGCCTCTGTTAGGATTGCTCCGAAATGCAGGAACAAATACAGCAATGACAACGCAAAGAACGATCTCTCGCGCTTATAGTTATCAGCAATCGCCGTTTCTTCGTCGCGACGCCATATTGCGACGGCACCGTACAAAAACAACGCATTCAACAGCAGCGCAACACTAAGGTAAATCGGTCCACCCACGCCGGTAAACGCCATGCCAATAGCAATCGGTGCCAATAACAGCGTGTAAACCAAGATATGCACGCGCGTCGCACGGTGCCCATGGGTGACATGCAACATTGGCACGCCAGCGTCTTTATAGTCGGATTTCATAAAGAGACACAGCGCCCAGAAATGCGGCGGTGTCCACATAAAGATCAGCGTAAACATCAACACGCTTTCGACTGATATGCCACCTGTGACCACGGCCCAACCGATCATCGGAGGAAAGGCACCTGCGGCACCCCCGATCACGATGTTCTGCGGTGTCCACCGTTTCAGCCACATGGTGTAGATCACCACATAAAAGAATATCGTGAAGGCAAGCAAACCAGCCGCCAACATATTTGCCGCAAGACCCAGCATCACAACAGCGAATACCGACAATGTCATGCCAATCGCAAAGGCTTCTTCGCGGGAGACTTTGCCAGAGGGGATCGGACGGGATTGCGTGCGGCTCATCACCTGATCAATGTCAGAATCATACCACATGTTCAGCGCGCCAGACGCACCGCCCCCAACAGCGATGAACAGGATCGACGCAAAGGCAACAAACGGATGCACAGAGCCGGGCGCAGCAAGCAGGCCAACCATGGCTGTGAACACGACCAAAGACATCACACGCGGCTTGAGCAAGGCGAAGTAATCGCCAAATCCGGCCTCGTGTTCTTGCGCTTGCGTGTTGATGCTGGCGTCGCTCATGGTGTCTTCCGTCTTTCGCGCGATATCAATTACCCATCAATTACCGATAGGCAAATAAAGAGAGGGCGGGAATATCCCGCCCATCCGTTTTCATTTAGTCAGCCGAAGCAACCTGAACCGCGGCAGGAATAGAGGCGAACTCTTCTTTCGCCCCTTCCAGCCAAGCAGCATAGGCTTCTTCGCTTACGACTTGAACCGTGATCGGCATATAGGAGTGGTCTTTGCCGCAAAGCTCTGAACACTGACCAAAGTAGATGCCTTCTCTTTCAGCTTTGAACCAAAGCTGCGAAAGGCGGCCAGGAACAGCGTCCTGTTTCACACCAAACGAAGGAATGGTCCAACTGTGGATCACATCGGCACCGGTCAATTGCATCACAACAACTTTGTTGATTGGCACAACAACCTTTGTGTCGGTCGCCAGCAGGTATTCATCTTTCTGATAGCCGTTTTCTTCTAGCGCTTCACGCCCTAGCATGAAGCTCTCAAATTCAAACCCGTGATCGACGTACTCATAACCCCAATACCACTGATATCCAGTGACCTTGATGGTTAGGTCCGCTTCAGGAATTTCCTGCTGTTTGAACAGCACTGGCAGACTGAATGCGCCAATGAATACCAGAATGATGATTGGACCCAAGGTCCAAGCAATCTCAACCGGCGTGTTATGTGTAAAGCCAGAAGGCGTTGGATTGGCCCGGCGATTAAAACGAATGATACAATACAGCATCAATGCGCCAACAAAGACGGAGATAACTGTGATGATCACCAGGATCAAAAAATCCAGAGACTGCAAATCACGTGCCAATTCGGTTGCAGC
This sequence comes from uncultured Cognatishimia sp., assembly GCA_964021645.1. Classification (GTDB taxonomy): domain Bacteria; phylum Pseudomonadota; class Alphaproteobacteria; order Rhodobacterales; family Rhodobacteraceae; genus CANLDA01. The sequence goes on from CAXIAD010000017.1 coordinate 29,862, forward strand.
GGGTTGAAAACCCCAACCGCCGTTTACCGGTTTGCCAATTGTTTCGACTTCCTGCGCGAATGCAGGAAGTGCGGTGATTGCTGCCAAGGGGCCCAAGAGGGTCGAAAGAAGTCGCATGTGTCACCCTGATCGGTTGCGTAATATTCAATTATTCGAGGAGATATCCGCCCTTATGGACGGAACCCCATTGTTTTGTCGGTGCTTTGAACCATATTCTTACACGCAGATAAAGGTCGAAGCTTGCGGCAAACAGACGCTTTTGGGGTTTTAACGCAATTAAGATTGAATTTGTCTTACGAATTTGGCCGGGATACCTGCGAAATCTTCTCCCAATCGCGATTGTTTAACTTGGCGATTGACGTAATATCAGCCCCTGACACCCACGCACGACAGCTATTCAAGGCAGGAAAGTATGACACAAACCCAATTCGCTCCTTTTGAGGCGGCCCTAGATGAGGGTCGGGCGTTGCAACTTGTACGCGAGGCGACTGCCGGGGCCGAGGATGGTGAACTTTTTCTTGAGCGCCGCCGCTCTGAGGCCCTCGTATTTGATGACGGACGCATAAAAACCGCAAGCTACGACGCATCCGAAGGGTTTGGCCTGCGTGCCGTCAACGGTGAGGTCGCCGGATACGCCCATTCCACCGAGATTTCCGAATCAGCGCTAAAGCGCGCCGTGCAGACCACCCGCCTCGCAGTTGGTGCAGGTGGTGGCAGTCTTGCAACCGGGCCTATGGCCACCAACCGCAGGCTATATACCGACGAAGACCCCATTGCTGGTGCATCTTTTCCGGTGAAGATTGAGACCCTGCGCGACATTGATGCCTTTGCCCGCGATCTTGACCCTCGGGTGGTGCAGGTCTCTGCGGTATTGGCGGCCTCTCATCAGGAAATTGAAATTCTGCGCCCGGATGGTACGCGCATAACTGATGCCCGTCCCATGACCCGCGTCAACGTCTCGGTCATCGTCGAACACAACGGTCGCCGCGAAAGCGGCACAGCTGGTGGCGGTGGTCGACTCGGCCTCGATGGGCTGATTGCGCCCCAAGATTGGCAGGCCAAAACCCGCGAGGCGTTGCGCGTTGCCCTCGTGAATCTTGAGGCCGTCCCTGCCCCCGCTGGCCCGATGCAGGTCGTGCTTGGCCCCGGTTGGCCCGGCATTTTGCTGCACGAGGCCGTCGGTCATGGTCTAGAGGGCGATTTCAACCGCAAAGGCAGCTCCAATTTTGCGGGCCGCGTAGGCGAACAAGTTGCCTCTCGTGGCGTGACAGTCATTGATGACGGCACCATCCCCGATCGCCGCGGCTCTATCACCATTGATGATGAAGGCACCCCCTCAGCGCGCAATGTGCTGATCGAGGACGGCATTCTGGTCGGCTATATGCAAGACCGCCAAAATGCCCGCCTTATGGGCGTCGCCCCCACAGGCAATGGCCGTCGCGAAAGCTATGCCCACGCGCCCATGCCGCGCATGACCAATACCTATATGCAAGGCGGCGACAGCGATCCTGCTGACCTGATTGCCTCCCTCAAAGACGGCATCTACGCCGTTGGCTTTGGTGGCGGTCAGGTGGATATCACCAACGGGAAATTCGTCTTTTCCTGCACAGAGGCTTATCGCGTGCAAAACGGCAAAATCGGCGCTCCGGTCAAAGGGGCCACCCTGATCGGGGATGGCGCAACGGCGATGATGCAAATTCGTGGATTGGCCAATGACATGGCGCTTGATCCGGGGATGGGTAATTGCGGCAAGGCGGGCCAATGGGTGCCTGTTGGCGTCGGCCAACCAACTGTCTTGATGGATGGCTTAACCGTGGGCGGATCTGCCACGTAACTACTCCGCCAGAATACTCCGCCAGAATAAAAATCAGGGCGTAGACCAAATTTTCGTGCACAGCCGCGTTATGGTTTACGCCGTGTTAACCACCCCGGCGTAAAAGTGATTCTGCAACAGGCGGAGCCACGGATGACCGAAGACCTCTTTTCTTCCACTCACCCCCAACTCCCACCCACCACGGAAGAAACTCGGTTTCTGTGGCTTCGTCTATTGCGTTCCCGCCGTGTCGGGCCAACCACCTTTCACAAATTGATGGCCGACCATGGCTCCGCCGCTGCGGCCCTTTCTGCTTTGCCGGAAATTGCACAGGCCGCAGGTGTCTCCTCCTATGAAATTTGCCCCGAGGGGGTCGTTCACGCCGAATTGCAGGCCGCACAACGCTATGGTGCGCGCATGATCTGCACTGGTGATGCCGACTATCCAACACATCTCGCTGATATTCCCGATGCTCCACCGATTTTGTGGGCGCGCGGCGACATATCCCTATTGTCACGCCCGATGATCGCCCTTGTTGGCGCGCGCAATGCTTCGTCACTTGGCACGCGTATGGCCCGCAGCCTCGCCCATGAATTGGGCGCGCAAGGCTTCGTCGTCGTCTCGGGCCTTGCGCGCGGCATCGACACCGCAGCCCATACAGCTGCTTTGGAAACCGGAACCATCGCCGTTTTTGCCAGTGGCGTTGACGTTATCTATCCAACCGAAAACACAACATTGGCGGGCGATATCGGCGCACAGGGACTTTGCCTGACCGAACAACCCATGGGGCTTAACCCGCGCGCCAGACATTTCCCCGCGCGCAACCGGATCATTTCGGGATTGTCCCGCGCTGTTGTCGTTGTTGAGGCTGCCGCGCGCTCTGGCAGCCTGATAACCGCGCGCAATGCCCTGGATCAGGGGCGCGATGTCTTTGCTGTGCCCGGTCACCCCTTTGATGCGCGCGCCTCCGGCTGCAATATGCTGATCCGTGATGGTGCCCCCTTGGTGCGCAATGCCCAAGATGTGATCGAGGCACTGGACCAAACCCCCGCCGCGCAATTTGACCCTGAGGTCAAACAAGTGATCCAAGCTGAGCCGTCAATATCGCCCAATCCTACCCGCAGCTTGCGTGAAACCTCAAACCTGCACATGCAAATTCTCGACCGTCTCGGCCCCACCCCTCTTGCCGAAGATCAGTTGATCCGCGACCTGCAATCCTCGGCAAACCTCGTTGCGCCCGTCTTGGTCGATATGGAGCTGGATGGCGAAATCAAACGCCAAGCGGGTGGGCTTTTATCGCGCAGCTAAATGCATTTTCACGAATGATTTTTCATAACGATTGACAATCCCCCCTTTCGCACCACATTTTTGCCCGCCATAAGGTCGACCATTCGAGTCGAGAGGAAATTATATGCCCGTTGTTGTTGTCGAGTCACCTGCCAAGGCCAAAACGATCAATAAATACTTGGGTTCCAACTATACGGTTCTCGCATCATACGGGCACGTTCGTGACCTGCCTGCCAAGGATGGTTCCGTCGATACCGACAATGATTTCGCCATGACATGGGAGGTGGGAGCCGACTCCCGTAAACACGTCAAGGCCATCGCCGACGCCCTGAAAGAAGACAACGAACTGATCCTCGCAACCGACCCCGACCGCGAGGGAGAGGCCATTTCCTGGCACCTCGAAGAAACCTTGCGCAAACGCAAGATCATCAAAAAGGACACGCCGGTCAGCCGCGTTGTCTTTAACGCCATCACCAAATCCGCCGTGACCGAGGCGATGCAAAACCCACGCCAAGTCGATGAACCACTGGTTCACGCCTATCTGGCGCGGCGTGCGCTCGACTATCTTGTTGGCTTTAACCTTAGTCCGGTTCTCTGGCGCAAACTTCCCGGTGCACGCTCCGCTGGGCGTGTACAATCTGTTTGCCTACGCATCATCGTTGAACGTGAGATGGAGATCGAGGCGTTCAATGCACAGGAATATTGGACGGTCAAGGCCATCCTGGGTACCCCGCGTGGCCAAGAATACGAGGCGCGCCTGACAATTCTGGGCGGCGACAAACTGGATAAATTCAGCCTCAAGGATTCAACCGCCGCCGAAATCGCCGAACAAGCGATCCACAGCCGCGATTTGTCGATCAAATCGGTTGAGGCAAAGCCCGCCAACCGTAACCCTTCCGCGCCCTTCATGACCTCAACTCTGCAACAAGAGGCCAGCCGCAAATTCGGCATGGGCGCTCGCCAAACCATGAGTGCCGCACAGCGCCTCTATGAGGCAGGCTACATCACCTACATGCGGACCGACGGCATCGACATGGCCCCCGAGGCCGTGACCGCCGCCCGCGAGGCCATCAAAGATCGCTACGGTGCCGAATACGTGCCCAGCAGCCCGCGCATCTATAAAAACAAAGCCAAGAACGCCCAAGAAGCGCACGAATGTATCCGCCCCACCGAAATGACCCGCGAGGCCAAAGGGCGAAAAGTCACCGACCCAGATCAACGCAAACTGTACGATTTGATCTGGAAACGCACCCTGGCCTGCCAGATGGAAGCTGCCCGGATGGAGCGCACGACCGTCGATATCGCCTCTGCTGATGGGCAAGTCGGCCTGCGCGCCACCGGTCAGGTCATGCTGTTTGACGGCTTTATGCGTGTCTACGAAGAGGGGCGTGACGACACCGTTGTCGATGACGACGACAAGCGCTTGCCGCAAATTATGCAAGGCGAACCCGCCGACAAACGCAGCATCACGCCAGAACAACACTTTACCCAGCCGCCCCCCCGCTACACCGAGGCAACGCTGGTAAAACGCATGGAAGAATTGGGCATTGGCCGCCCTTCCACCTATGCCAGTGTCGTCACCACGATTCAGGATCGCGAATACGTCCGCAAAGATAAAAACCGCCTCTTCCCCGAAGAAAAAGGCCGGATCGTCACCATCTTCCTGTTGAATTTTTTCCGCCAATACGTCGGGTTTGAATTCACCGCCAATCTGGAAAACATGCTGGATGAGGTTTCCGCAGGCGAGCGTGACTACAAAGATGTGCTTAGCAAATTCTGGCGTGATTTCTCTGTCGCCATTTCTGAAACATCCGAATTGCGCATCACAGAAGTCCTCGACAAACTTGATGCGGCCTTGGCTCCGCAACTCTATCCGCCACGCGAAGATGGCACCGATCCACGCATCTGCCCCAAATGCGGCGCAGGCCAATTGCACCTAAAAACCTCGCGTACCGGTGGTTTTGTCGGCTGCGGCAACTATCCCGAATGCCGCTACACGCGCCCCATCAGTGGCGATGCAGATGATACAGGCGACCGCGTGTTGGGCGAGGATGACGGCGATGAAATCTCGGTGAAAAAGGGGCGTTTTGGCCCTTATGTTCAACGTGGTGAGGTGACCGAGGAAAACAAAAAACCACCGCGTCAGTCGGTTCCCAAGGAATGGCCACCCGAAGAATTGGATCTGGCACAGGCCCTGCGCCTATTGTCCCTGCCTCGCCAAATTGGCCCCCACCCCGAAGACGGGATTATGGTTTGGTCCAATATTGGCCGCTATGGTCCCTATCTCAAACACGCCGAAAGCACGAGCGAGCGCGGCGGCACCAACGCCAACCTCGAAAGCTTGGAAGAGGTATTTACCGTCGGCATGAACCACGCGGTGCAGCTTTTGGCCGAAAAAGTCGCCTCTCGCGGGGCACGCGGTGCTGCTGCCAAAACCCTGCGTGACATGGGCGAACACCCTGAAAGCGGCGGGCAGATCAGCATCATGGAGGGGAAATACGGCCCCTACGTGAAATGGGAAAAGCTCAACGCGACCGTGCCAAAAGAGATTGAACCTGCCGATGTGACCATGGGCATGGCTGTTGAATTGCTCAACGAAAAGGCCGCCAAAAAGGGCACCAAACGCAAAGCTCCGGCCAAGAAAGCGGCCGCTAAAAAGCCCGCCGCCAAAAAGGCCGCACCCAAGGCTGCTGCGAAAACCACGACCAAAGCTGCGGCCAAAAAGGCAGCGCCAAAATAGCGGTTTCGCCTTTGATTTCGGCATACGGCGCGGGTAAATCCTGCGCCGTTTGCATTTGTGCCGCCACACTTCCCTACCGCAAACCTGCCAGCGCAGATTTCTAGCGTAGAAATACCCACAGCACCCGTCATTGTCGGCATTTGATTGACACATCCCCCCCTGAGGGCCAAAACCAAAGCAATTCCGCTTCCAAGGGAGAGCTTTCATGAAAAAGATCTACGCAACTGCTGCCGAGGCCCTTGATGGGCTTTTGTTCGACGACATGTTCATTGCGGCAGGCGGCTTTGGCCTCTGCGGTATCCCCGAATTGCTGCTTGATGCGATCAAAGACGCAGGCACCAAAAATCTGACCTTTGCGTCCAATAACGCGGGCGTTGACGATTTTGGCATCGGCATTTTACTGCAAACCAAGCAGGTCAAAAAGATGATCAGTTCCTATGTGGGTGAAAACGCAGAATTCATGCGTCAGTATCTCTCCCAAGAGCTAGAGCTAGAATTCAATCCCCAAGGCACCTTGGCCGAACGCATGCGCGCGGGTGGTGCCGGCATACCCGGATTTTACACAAAAACCGGCGTTGGTACGGTCATCGCCGATGGCAAAGAACACAAAGATTTCAACGGTCAGACCTATATTCTCGAAGAGGGCATTACCGCTGATCTAGCGATTGTTAAGGCATGGAAAGCTGACGCAACCGGCAATCTCGTGTTCCGCAAAACAGCGCGCAATTTCAACGCACCCGCCGCCACCTGCGGCAAAATCTGCGTCGCCGAGGTCGAAGAAATCGTGCCAACAGGTTCACTTGATCCTGACTCGATTCACCTGCCCGGCATCTATGTGCACCGCATTGTTCAGGGTGACCACGAAAAGCGGATCGAGCAGCGCACAACCCGTCCCGCAGCCTGAACTGCACATGACCACGATGCGCTCTCCTTATGACGACCTGCCGCCTCAGGCTTTTTGGCGCACAGCAATTGTGCGTCAGAAACCAGAGGCGCTTGCGCATCTTTATCACCCCAAATTCGACCTGACCGCCAATACGGCGATCATGACGGCGGGCAGCTGTTTTGCGCAGCACATCCATCGCTCTCTCAGCACCGCGGGCTGGCATGTTTTACAACATGAAAGCCGCGCCGACATCATGCCTCTCAAACTGGCCAAGCAATACGGATATGACGTATATTCAGCACGTTACGGTAATATCTATACCGCTCGTCAATTGCTGCAACTCCTCACAGAGGCCCTGAATGATACCCCGACCGCCCCCTTGATCTGGCAAAAGGACGGACGTTACTACGACGCCCTGCGCCCCTCAATTGAGCCCGAAGGCTTTGCCAGTCGCGATAGCGTTATCCACGCCAGACAAGAGCACCTGCGCGCCGTTCGCGCCTTGCTACAACAAACCGAATGCATCGTTTTCACCTTGGGATTGACCGAATGCTGGATCGATTCCGCAACGGGCCGCGCCCTGCCCACAGCTCCCGGCACGGTGGCGGGTGATTACGATTCCTCCCAAACCCATTTCCACAATTTCACCCACTCAGAGGTTCTTGCCGATCTGCGCGCCGCCCGTGATTTGCTCAAATCACACGGGCTTGCGCATCGCTTTCTTCTGACCGTGTCGCCCGTGCCCCTGACCGCCACCGCGACAGGCAATCACATCGGCACTGCCAGCACCTATTCCAAATCCGTCTTGCGCGGCGTTTGTGGCGAATTGGATCAAACCGACCCCGATTTCAGCTACTTCCCTTCATATGAGATCATCACAACAGCCGTCGCAGGCGGGCCGCATTTCGCCAAAAACATGCGCAGCCCCACACCCGAGGGCGTCGATGCCGTCCTCGGAATTTTCGCCATGTCCCACGCGACCGACACCGCCACAACGCCCCCTTCCGTGCCCGTGCCACCGACCGATGACACCGCCGCAACCGAAGAAGACGATCTCATCTGCGAAGAGGCATTGCTGGAGGCATTCAGCAAATGACAACCCGCGTCGCCCTGATTGGTAATTCACACGCCAGCGCGCTAGGGGCTGCCGCCGCCCGGCTTGATGCGGCCTATCCAGACCTTGATTTCAGCCATTTCGCCCTGCCCCGCCATGGCTTTCAACGCGCACATATGGACGATCACGGCGTGCTGCATGCCGACACAGATAATCGCCGCGACGAGGCATTTATTATCAAACTCAACGGGTCCGCCTCGATCGACCTGACCCCGTTTGACCATATCGTCGTCGCTGGCATCGGCTTTAACCGCCGCACATTATTCGCCGCGACTGAGGCTTATGACATCCTCGATTTGACGCTAACGGGCAAGGAACACACCATCTCTTTGGCCCATTTGCAAACCCTGATTGACAGCCGCGTGCGGGGCAATCTGCTGCGCACACTGGAAATTCTGGGGGAAGATGCGCGCATCACCCTGCTGCAAGCCCCCTATGAAACCGAACAAATCCTGACCGTGCCTGACCAACTGCTCGAGGCGGCCCGCCACCCCGATGCACAGTACCTGATGGATATGTTTGAAACCCTGATCAAGGGCGCCATCGCAGACAGCCCCTATCAGGTCGTCACGCCCCCCCACGCGCTTTTGGCTGCCCCGTTTTTGACCAAGGCGCAGTACAACCGCGCAGCAGACATCGACGCCGCCCAAGGGCGCGGCAAAGCAGACTTTACACATATGAATTCCGATTACGGCTTTGAAATTTTCAAGGCATTCGCACATCAGCAGCTTAATCTGGCTCCACAGGTTTCCTGCGACAAAAGAGAGGTATAACAATGGCTTGGGATCGCAATCAAATGGCCGCACGCGCGGCACAGGAACTGCAAGACGGGTGGTACGTCAACCTTGGCATCGGCATTCCGACGCTTGTGTCCAACTATATCCCCGAAGGGGTTGAGGTGACCTTACAGTCCGAAAACGGTATGCTGGGCATGGGCCCCTTCCCGGTTGAGGGCACCGAGGATGCCGACCTGATCAATGCAGGCAAGCAGACCATCACAGAGCTACCCCAGACCGCCTATTTTGACAGCGCGACCTCTTTTGCCATGATCCGTGGCGGCAAAATCGCCATGGCCATTCTCGGCGCGATGGAAGTTGCCGAAAACGGCGATCTTGCCAACTGGATGATCCCGGGCAAATTGGTCAAAGGCATGGGCGGCGCGATGGATCTGGTTGCTGGTGTGGGCCGCGTTGTTGTGGTCATGGATCACACCAACAAACACGGCGTCTCCAAGGTTCTCAAATCCTGCACACTTCCTCTTACCGGCCAAAAAGTGGTGGATCGCATCATCACCAATCTGGGTGTTCTGGATGTGGTTGAGGGCGGTCTGAAAATCGTCGAAACCGCCGAAGGTGTGAGCGAAGATGATCTGCGCGCCGCAACCGAGGCCACAATCGTCGGCTAAGGCCCCCGCTTTCGCCGACAAATTGCGCAAAATCCCCTCTGCGGGTTTTTGCGCCCCTCTTGCCGCCCGTTGGTGGCTATATCTGCTTTTCTGCTGCCTCCCCTTGGCACTGATCCTCTAAAGGTGCATGCTCCCCCCATGGACGCATCCTCCCTCGCATTTGAACACGCCCCCATCGGTATCTGCATTCTGGAGCACCGAATCATTCGCACGGCCAATATTGCCTTTGGCGAGATGTTCTTGGAGCAACCTGATGCCTGTTCTGGTGTCAGCTTGGCCGAGTTTTATGCCTCAGAGGAGGATTTCCAAACCATCGGAGAGCGGGTTCTGACCGGCCTGCGTGCCACTGGCCGCTACCAAGATGAACGCATCATGCGGCGGCGAAACTCCGAATTGTTCTGGTGTCGTGTGCGCGGCAAATCCCTGACCCCCGACAACCCGTTTCAACGGGCAATCTGGACCTTTGCCGACCTATCAGATGACCGGCCTATTGTTGCCCTCACCCAACGCGAACGCGAGGTGGCGATTTTCACCTGTCGCGGCCTAACCTCCAAGGAAATCGGGCTCGAACTATCCCTTAGTTATCGCACAGTTGAGGAATACCGCGCCCGGCTTTTACGCAAATTCGGTGCCCGCAAACTGGCCGAATTGGTGGCCAAATTGTCAGGAATGCCCCTATAACATTGGGCGCATTTTCAGGGGTGAGCAGAAATTTTGCATATTCCCCTCGCAATTCATGCAAAAACACCCCATTTTGGGTCTCAACCACCGTCTTTCAAAGCTTACCGTAGCTTTTCACCTGCGTCGCTTTGACCTATAAGTCCCTTAAAATGGGAAGCTGACAACAAGCGCCAAAGAATGCGCTGCAGAGGATGACACATGACCAAAAAGAACCACGATTCCGACGTCGCCTTTATTCAGGCACTGGCAGAACTGCTGCGCGAAAACGATCTGACCGAACTAGAGGTCATGCGCGAATACGGCGAAGATGACAGCCTGAACGTGCGCGTCAGCCGCCAAATGCAAATGGCCCCCGTCGCCGCAGCCCCACTTGCGGTTGCTGCTGCGGCCCCGGTGGCTGCTCAGGCCGCCGCTGCTCCTGCTGCTGCCACGGATGATCCTGCAAATCATCCCGGTGTGGTGCCCTCGCCCATGGTTGGCACCGTGTACCTACAGGCCGAACCCGATGCGCCCAGCTTTGTCAGTGTTGGTGCCAAGGTTAGCGAAGGCGACACCTTGTTGATCGTCGAAGCGATGAAAACCATGAACCACATCCCGGCCCCTAAATCCGGCACCATCAAACGCATTCTCGTCGAAGATGGCGCCACCGTCGAATATGGCGCGCCACTCGTCATCATCGAATAAGGCATCAGCATGTTTGATAAAATCCTGATTGCTAACCGCGGCGAGATCGCCCTGCGTGTGATCCGTGCCTGTCGTGAAATGGGTGTTAAATCGGTTGCCGTGCATTCAACTGCCGACACCGATGCGATGCATGTACGCATGGCCGACGAATCGATCTGCATCGGCCCGCCTCCCGGCACCGACAGCTATCTTTCCGTGCCCTCCATTGTTGCCGCCTGTGAAATCACTGGCGCACAAGCGATTCATCCGGGCTATGGTTTCCTCTCCGAGAATGCCAGTTTTGTGCAATGCTTAGAGGATCACGACATCGCCTTTATCGGCCCCACAGCGCAGCACATCCGCACCATGGGCGACAAAATCACCGCCAAGGACACGATGAAGGCCCTGGGCGTGCCTTGCGTTCCCGGTAGTGATGGCGGCGTGCCTGACCTTGCGACCGCTAAACGTCTCGGCGAAGAAATAGGCTATCCCGTGATCATCAAGGCCACCGCAGGTGGTGGTGGGCGCGGCATGAAAGTGGCCCAAACCGCAGCCGACATGGAAAGCGCCTTTCTGACCGCCCGCGCCGAGGGTAAATCCGTCTTTGGCAACGATGAAGTCTATCTAGAGAAATACCTCACCACACCGCGCCACATCGAAATTCAGGTGTTTGGCGACGGCAAAGGCGGGGCTGTGCATCTGGGCGAGCGTGATTGCTCCCTGCAACGGCGTCACCAAAAAGTATTTGAAGAGGCCCCCGGCCCCTCCATCAGCGCCAGCGAGCGCGCCGCAATCGGCAAAACCTGTGCCGACGCGATTGCCAGAATCAACTATATCGGCGCTGGCACGATCGAGTTCCTCTATGAAAACGGCGAATTCTATTTCATCGAGATGAACACCCGTTTGCAGGTCGAACACCC
>CAXIAD010000018.1:0-39624 GCA_964021645.1 uncultured Cognatishimia sp.
TCGGCTTTTCAGTTCGGAGAAGATTTAAGATTTCATGATCTAACCAAAGATTAATCTAGTAGTTTCCATCTAGTCTATACCCATTGCCCAATCTCCGATTGGGCAGCGCCCGAACCGCCCCCACGGGGCGGGCGCTTCGCTTCCACCCCTCGGTTCGTGCGCGGTGAGAAACTGAAAATACAGCGCCAGATTTCGACAAGCCCGGCGCGATCCTCGCGGATCACGCGTTCGGCATTTCAAACGCTCTCCCAGAGCGTTTGATCGGGGCTGCGCCCCGACCATGCCTCACCCCCCAAAGTTTTGTACAAAACAGGGGGTCATTTTGTACAAAACGTACAAAACTTTTTCCAAATTGGGGTACTTTAATACCTATACGTCGCGATTCAGCCACGCAGCCACTGAAACAACAAATTCTCTAGGCTTTTCAGCATGTAACCAGTGTCCGGCACCCGTAATTTTGACAAAAGCGGCCTTTGGAAAGAATCCCCGAATTTTATCCCGATGTTCCGGCAAAACATAGTCTGACAGGCCACCTGACAAGAACAAAACCTGCCCCTCATAGCGCCCTTCAATCTCAGGAAATCCCATGATCAGCGGCATCTCCCGCTCCAAAACATCAAGGTTTAGCTTCCATTTTTTCTCAACAACATCAAGAGATTGCGTGAAGAACGTCCGCAAGCTTGGGTTCTCCACGGTCTCTGCCAACTGCTCCACCGCGTCGGATCGTTTACTGACTCTCTCCAAATCCACGGCCCGCATCGCATGGATAAACGGCAGCTGTGAATGCCCATAACTCACCGGCGCAATATCCCCCACAATCAACCGGTTCACCGCTTCAGGCCGCGTTAACGCCAGCACCATAGCCGCCTTACCCCCCATCGAATGCCCCAGCACGTCCCAACGCCCGCCTTGCGCCTCAATAAATGCCGCTAGGTCATCCGCCATGTCAGGATAGGAATTCGTGCCTTTCCAAGGGCTTGCACCGTGATTGCGTTGGTCAACAGACACCACATGGCGGTCCTTGGCCAGCCGTTTTGCCACCGCGCCCCAGTTGCGTCCAGACCCATATAGCCCGTGCACAATCAACAATGAGGGCGCATCGGTCTTCTCGCCGTATTCAATATAATTCAACATTATTCATAGATAACCTGTGTCGTGACGGCTTGCCAGTCGAGGTTGAGAAAAGGCAAGCGGTGCGATAAGATTATGCCATGAGGAGCTGTAAGTGATTGATCCAGATAGCATTCATAATAAGGCAGTGCGCATTGAAAAGCTGTTAACGCAGAAATTCAACGTCAAGGCGCGCAGCCTTCCTGCGGCATTTCGCAAGGTTGGGCGACGTGTTCCCAAACACATCCACGCCCAAGCGGGCGTATTGTTTCAGGCGCAGTCGTTTGTCGGCAATCCCAAACTCGCCCGCAGGCTTGATGCTCAGCAGATCGACAAAGCCTTTCGTGATGTGCAGACCCATTTGATCGGCATTGACCCGGTGGATCATCGTATTGGGGCTGTGTTGGGGGCGGTGGGGGCTGCGGTGTTTAACCTGCTTTTGTTTTCGGTTGTGTTGCTCACGGTTTTGACGTGGCGTGGCTTTTTGTAGCGCCAGAATGCAAAACACCCTGCCAATCTCTTGGCAGGGTGTAATTGTTTAACTTCAAAAGCTTAGTGGTTTGGATAAAGCGGGAAGCGCGCGCAAAGGGCGGCGACTTTGCCACGTACATTTGCTTCGACTTCGGCATTTCCATCTTCGCCATTTGCCGCAAGACCATCCACAACTTCGATGATCAAATCAGCGATTTCGCGGAATTCTGCTTCGCCAAATCCACGGGTTGTTCCCGCAGGTGTGCCAAGACGAATGCCCGACGTTACAGTTGGTTTTTCAGGGTCAAACGGGATGCCGTTTTTGTTGGTTGTGATATGTGCACGACCCAAGGCTTTGTCAGTGATGTTGCCGGTGACGCCTTTGGGGCGCAGGTCAACCAACATAACATGGGTGTCTGTGCCGCCAGTTACGATATCCAGACCGCCTTTGATCAGCTGATCGGCAAGAGCGTTCGCATTGGCTTTAACCTGTTGAATGTACAGTTTAAAATCTGGGCGAAGAGCCTCACCAAACGCAACTGCTTTGGCTGCGATGACATGCATCAACGGACCGCCTTGAATGCCGGGGAAAATTGCTGAATTCACTTTTTTCGCAATTGCCGGATCATTCGTCAGGATCATACCGCCACGTGGGCCACGCAGGGTTTTGTGCGTTGTTGTTGTCGCAACATGCGCGTGTGGGAATGGGCTAGGGTGCTCATCCGCAGCAACAAGACCTGCGAAATGCGCCATATCAACGTGCAGATATGCGCCAACCTTATCAGCGATCGCCCGGAAACGTGCAAAATCAATGACGCGCGGAATGGCAGAACCACCAGCAATAATCAGCTTTGGATTGTGCTCAATCGCAAGCGCCTCAAGCTGGTCATAGTCAATCAGGTTATCCTCACGGCGCACGCCGTAGGAAATCGCGTTGAACCATTTACCGGATTGGTTAGGGGCCGCGCCATGGGTCAGGTGACCGCCTGAGGCCAAGTCCATGCCCAGAATGGTATCACCGGGTTGGATCAGCGCCTGAAACACACCTTGGTTGGCCTGAGAGCCAGAGTTCGGCTGAACATTGGCAAAATCACATCCAAAAAGCTGCTTGGCGCGGTCAATGGCAAGGTTTTCCGCAACATCGACGTGTTGGCAGCCACCATAATAGCGGCGCCCTGGATAGCCTTCCGCATATTTGTTGGTCAGGACAGTGCCTTGCGCTTCCATAACGGCGGCTGAGACAATGTTTTCGCTGGCGATCAATTCGATTTCGTCGCGCTGCCGACCAAGTTCGTTGGTGACTGATGCGAAAATTTCGGGGTCGCGTGATGAGAGGGATTCCGTAAAAAATCCTGTGTCGCGGGTAGGGGCGTTCATTCTTTGGTGCTCCGCTTACGTGGGTTGAATAGGGAATTTCCTATAGGAAACATCCTCGGCGTGAAAGTACTGAAACCGACAATGACACGTGTCTGAGCGTCAAGACTGGCTCTTGGGTGCAACTTGTGGTTCGATCGGAACATAATGTCAGGTTTTGGAAACGGGAATCATCTAACCACCATGGAAAATAGAATCGCGTTTCTCGCATCCGATGCCCCCATCGCACAGACTGGGCGGGCTGCTCTTATCGGGCGGTATGGTAATTGTGATCCCAAAGATGCTGATGTTGTTGTCGCATTGGGCGGCGATGGATTCATGTTGCAAACCCTGCACGCCACGCAGCATCTGATTGCGCCTGTCTACGGGATGAACCGCGGCACCGTTGGCTTTCTGATGAATGAATACAACGAAAGTGGCCTGCGTGACCGTCTGGCCGAGGCCGAAGAGACAGTTATTAACCCGCTGTCGATGCGCGCCACATGCGCCGATGGCACAATCCACGAGGCCCTTGCGATTAATGAGGTATCGCTTCTGCGGGCTGGGCCTCAGGCTGCCAAGCTGCGGATCACGATTGATGGGCGGCTACGGATGGAGGAACTGGTGTGTGACGGTGCATTGCTAGCAACCCCTGCTGGTTCAACGGCATATAACTACTCTGCGCATGGGCCTATTCTGCCGATTGGGTCGGACGTTTTAACCCTAACAGCCATGGCCGCGTTTCGTCCGCGTCGGTGGCGTGGTGCGTTATTGCCTAAATCTGCGCATGTTCGGTTTGATGTTGTCGATCCGAAAAAACGCCCCGTAATGGCCGAGGCAGACAGTCGCTCCGTTAATGACGTATTGGCGGTTGAGGTTCGTTCAGAGCCAGATGTGGCGCACCGGATTTTGTTTGATCCGGGTCACGGGCTTGAAGAGCGCTTGATTAGAGAACAATTTGCGTAAACTCGTAAATAATGCGGCAAAATGTGAAAACTGTGAATTTTGTTAAATTTTTCTTTGGATTGTTTGGGATAGGACAGAAAGAGACCTGAAACGCCGGAGACAAGAATGATGATGCCAGTGATATATGATGTCGCCGTTTCGGCCGATGGGTATATTGCCGGGGCTTTTGATGATGTCAGCGCGTTTCCCAAGGATGGGTTGGTTGTTCAGGACTTTCTCGAACGTCTAGGCGGGTATTCCTGCGCAGTAATGGGCCGCCGGAGCTATGAGCTGGGCTATGACACGGGGTTACGGCCGGGATCCTGCCCCTATCCCGGAATGCAGAATATTTTGATTTCTAGCGGCATTACATTGCCTGAAGGGCATGCCGTTGACCTTGTCCGCCGAAATGTGGGCGAGGCGATGCAACTGCTGCGCGCCACCCAGAAAACACCTGTATACCTAAGTGGCGGAGGCACGCTTGCTGGATGGCTGATGTCGCACGGGCTGATTGATATTCTGCGCGTCAGCCGCATGCCGGTGTTTTTAGGCTCCGGTACGCGTCTGTTTGGAAACTATGAGGCACCGCTGAACACAAGGCTTGTCGAAACCCGGTTTTATGAGGATGGGAGCCTATTTCAGGAATTTGAAGTCCATGGATGACTTAAACGGCTGCGTGTAGAAACACCCGGCTTGGATGTAGCTCGCCTGCCTTATAAATCCCCACAGCGACCGCGACTCCGTTAATTGAGGCCCAGCATTCATCGCCGTATTCGACGTTATGTGCGATGACCATGCCCGGATTGCCGTTGCGCAAACGTGTGGCACCTTCGGGTGTGCATTTCACCTCGGTCAGTTCACCTAGGCCCGCTTCTAGGGGGCGAAGATGCG
The DNA here is from genome assembly GCA_964021645.1 of uncultured Cognatishimia sp. Classification (GTDB taxonomy): domain Bacteria; phylum Pseudomonadota; class Alphaproteobacteria; order Rhodobacterales; family Rhodobacteraceae; genus CANLDA01. The sequence goes on from CAXIAD010000018.1 coordinate 4,771, forward strand.
CATCAAGTTCCTGAGATTTGGCGGAAGCCTCGATTTGTTCGATCGTCACCCCGTCTTTGACATCAAAGGGGCCGGACCAAACGCGGCGCAATACTTTTACGTGACCAAGGCATCCCAACATAGCACCCAAATCCCGCGCAATGGAGCGCACGTAGCCGCCTTTGCCGCATGTCATCTCAAGAGTGACGTGGTCAGCATCGTTGCGATCTGTCATGATCAGCTCTTCTACCCAAAGTGGACGCGCTGCCAGTTCGACATCCTCGCCATCACGGGCCAATTTATAGGCGCGCTGACCGTCTACTTTGACCGCGCTGAATTGTGGGGGCACCTGCATGATATCCCCGACAAATGATCCAAGCGCGGCCTTGATTTCATCATCCGTTGGCCGCTGTGCAGACTCTGCAATGATCTCACCTTCGGCGTCATCGGTATTGGTGCATTGCCCCAATCGCACAGTGAATTCATAGGCCTTGAGCGCATCCGTGATGTAGGGAACGGTTTTGGTCGCCTCACCCAGCGCCACAGCAAGCACACCTGTCGCCTCAGGATCTAACGTGCCGGCATGGCCCGCTTTTTTGGCATCCATTGCCCAACGCACCTTATTTACCACGAAAGCAGATGTCATGCCCGCAGGCTTATCAACGACAAGCCATCCAGAAATATCGCGTCCTTTGCGTTTACGTCCCATAGTGCCCTCGTGTTTGCGCTGAATTGGGCGGGGTAGCGGATGGGCAAAACCGTGTCAATGCTATGCGGGTTTCTTAGGGCGTCATTGTGCCCGCGGGGTTAGAACGCCAACAATCGGGCCAAGCAGAAAACCGATATCTGATCGCTCAAGTTGCGGCGCATGTAGGCGCGAAACCTTGCCATCCAGATACAATGCCTGTGGCAAGTTAAGGTGATCGCGAAACAGCGATCCAAATTCGTGAAAGGTGACCACATTGTTTGAAATTGCAAAGACCACAAGCGCCCCATCTGCTGAGGTGCCAACACCATTTCGGATATGGCGCGAGGTGCTGTTTTCCAAAAACCTCGGATGCAGCGCGCCGTCAATGACCAACATTGGACCGGATTGCGTGGCATAGCGGCATGCGGGATCAGAGGCCTGATAGGCAAAGGTTTCAACAACATCTGCGCGATCATCGCGCATGCAAAACACGCCATTTGGCAGCAATCCAAAATTCCCAGGCCCCTCGCTGGTAATCAGTCGCTGCTTTTGCAGGCCATCCTCGATATACAGCCCAACCGGGCTGCGATCAGCGTGATACATGCCCGCATTCATCCCGAAAGACAGGTCAAACTCTGGGGTTACATGCTTTGCAACATCTTGAAACTGGCCGAGGATTTCTTGCGCCTCATCGTGCAGAAACAGCCTGATTTGCTCTGTTGCTGGATCAACTTCGCAAACTGTATAACTGTTGCCCAGATAGACAATATCGCGACAGTCAACCGCAGCCGCAACGCCGGGCACATGCGCAAGAAACGCAAGTATGCCCAGTAAGCGGATCATGTTTCCTCGTCAGAGGCACCGTCATCATCTTCAATGTCGCGCCGTACCGTTGCCTGACTTAGCATGCGGCGGGTCTCATCCATTTGGTCAAAGGTTTGATCCAGTTGGAACCGCAAATCAGGTGAGCATTTCAGACCGACTCTTTTGCCGATGGCGCGACGCAACTCATATTTGTTGTTGGCCATCAGTTTCAGAACATCTTCTTTCCCGATGCCGCCCAAAGGCAAAACATAGGCCGTCGCGATTTTCAGATCAGACGACATGCGAACCTCGCCAACCGTGATCGACATCCGGTTTAGATCAGGATCATGAATGTCCCCCCGCGCCAGTATTTCTGACAGGGTGCGACGGACAAGTTCGCCAACGCGCAGTTGTCTTTGTGTAGGGCCTTGCCCATCGTGATGTGTATTGTTTGCCATAAAGGATATTTATGCCTTTTAAGAGCCTTTGCCAAGCGCAGAGGAATTGTTTAAGCACGGCGCAATAACGCAAAGGAGAGCGCTATGGAAGAGCTGCCGGGTATTGTCGTAACAGGGGCCTCAGGGCGCATGGGGCAGATGCTGATCAAGACAATCACTGACAGTCCCGCAGCGCGGCTTGTCGGGGTGGTTGAGAGGTCTGGCCATGCATGGGTCGGGCAGGACATTGGTGTCGCCATGGGCGGCGCGCCGACCGGTGTATTGGTAACCGATGACCCGCTGGAAGCCTTTGCCAAAGCGCAGGCCGTTATTGATTTCACCGCTCCCGCCGCGACGCTCGCCTTTGCCAAGCTCGCCGCACAAGCACGTGCTGTTCATGTCATCGGCACCACCGGTATGAGCGATGATGAAATCGCGCAGCTTGAGCCTTGCGCGCGTCATTGTGCCATCGTGCGCGCCGGCAACATGTCTTTGGGTGTGAATCTGTTGACGCAGCTCACAAAACGCGTTGCGGCAGCGCTGGACGAAGATTTTGATATCGAAGTGATCGAAGCGCACCACAACATGAAAGTGGATGCCCCCAGCGGCACGGCCCTCATGTTGGGGCAGGCGGCTGCGGATGGGCGCGGTGTTGATTTGAACGAGGTCAGCGACCGGGGGCGTGACGGCATCACCGGAGAGCGCAAGCGCGGCGATATTGGGTTCACGGCCATTCGCGGCGGGGATATTATCGGAGAGCATGACGTGCTGTTCGCAGCCGCTGGTGAGCGTATCATTTTGCGCCACATCGCCAGCGATCGCGCGGTATTTGCGCGCGGTGCCCTAAAGGCGGCCCTTTGGGGAATGAGCCAGAAACCGGGCGAATACGATATGGTTGATGTGTTGGGGATGTAAGTCCGCCAGACATTAAAATTCACCACCATCGGAAATTAAATTAGCGGCCAGTGCATAATGCATCTGGCCGCTAATCATTTAGTCCTTGGCATACCCAATGGTTTGCAATGCCGTTTTGATCTCATCCAGAATTGCCGGATCGTCGATGGTTGCAGGCATTTTATAGGCCGTGCCATCCGCGATGTTCACCATCGTCCCCCTGAGGATTTTCCCCGAACGGGTTTTTGGAAGGCGATCCACCACCAGCGCCAATTTAAATGCGGCAACGGGGCCGATTTTCTCGCGCACCAGTTTCACCACTTCAGAGACAACCTCGGCGTCATCCCGATTTGCACCGGAATTCAAACACATGAACCCAACGGGCATTTGTCCTTTTAGGGCGTCGGTCACACCAATCACCGCACATTCAGCGACGTCCGGGTGAGAAGAAAGAACCTCCTCCATGCCACCGGTAGAAAGGCGGTGTCCCGCGACGTTAATGACATCATCGGTACGGGCCATAATATATAGATACCCGTCCTCATCCATCATGCCGGCGTCGCCCGTTTCATAGAAACCCGGGAATTGCTGTAGATAGGATTTTTTGAATCGCGCCTCGGCGTTCCACAGATTTGGCAGCGTGCCGGGGGGCAGGGGCAATTTAATCGCAATCGCGCCTAAAACGCCGGGTTTTACGGGGTGTCCGCCCTCATCCAGAATATGCACATCATATCCGGGCATTGGTTTCGCAGGCGAGCCTAGCTTGGTTGGCAACTCTTCGATGCCCAAGGGATTACCAGCAATGGTCCAACCCGTTTCCGTCTGCCACCAATGGTCAACAATCGGGACGTTCAGCTTGTCCTGCGCCCAAGTGATGGTATCAGGATCGGCCCGCTCGCCAGCCAGATACACAGCCTTTAGGCAGCTCAGATCGTAATCGCCGACCAATTCGCCTTTGGGGTCTTCTCGTTTAACAGCCCGAAAAGCGGTTGGCGCAGTAAAGAAGCTTTTGACATTATGCTCAGAAATGACGCGCCAAAATGTGCCCGCATCCGGTGTGCCAACGGGCTTTCCTTCGAAAACCAACGTGGTGTTCCCATGGATCAGCGGCCCATAGCAAATATAGGAATGCCCAACGACCCAGCCCACATCTGAGGCTGCCCAAAATACATCGCCGGGATCGACGTTATAGATGTTTTTCATCGTCCAGTTCAGCGCAACCAGATGACCAGCAGTGTGACGGATCACGCCTTTTGGGGAGCCCGTAGTGCCAGAAGTATACAGAATATAGGCAGGATGATTACCCTCAACAGGCACACATTCCGCTGGTGTCACACCTTCTTGAAACGCATGCCAATCCAAATCAAAACCGGGCTTCAGATCCGCAACATGTTGTTCGCGTTGCAACATCACGGTGAATTCGGGTTTGTGCGTGGCCAATGCAACCGCACCGTCAAGCAAGGGTTTGTATTCAACAACGCGGTTTGGCTCTAGACCACAAGAAGCCGCGATGATGGCCTTGGGTGTTGCATCATCAATGCGCACCGCAAGCTCATTTGCCGCAAAGCCCCCGAACACAACCGAATGAACGGCGCCAATGCGTCCACAGGCCAGCATGGCCTCCAAGGCCTCGGGCACCATTGGCATATAGATGATAACGCGATCACCTTTTTCAACGCCTTGGGCGCGCAACGCCCCTGCCAGACTTGCAACATTGCTTTGCAGCTCGGCAAAGGAAATATGGCGTTTGGTTTGGGTGACCGGGCTATCATAGATGATTGCCGTTTGATCCCCGCGACCTGCTTCGACATGACGGTCGACGGCATTCCAACAGGTATTTACCTTTGAATCGGCGAACCATTCATAAAGATTGTCACCCTTGTCCGTAAGAGCCTTGGTGGGGGCCTCAAACCAATCAATGGCATCGGCTGCCTGCATCCAAAAACCTTCAGGATCAGTTTGCCAGCTTTTGTAAACATCGCTGTATGCCATCGTCTTCTCCTCTGAAACTGTATCCGAATGTGTTAAGAACTGAGACACCAACGGGCAAGCCCCTTGCCCAGAACAGCCCCCAATTTGGCATATTATTTGCAAAATCGCAGAAAATGGCCTGCAAAATTTTGCAAACCCCGTCAAAAGACGTCTCAGACAGGCAACGTCAACATCATTTTGCAAAGTTGCAAATCCTTCGGATGCAAAGTCAACCGAAGAGTGATTCTGAGGCCCCATAGCCTTTGAAAATGTGGTGCGAAACCTTAGCGAGGGCGCAAATCTGGGGCCAGTCTATCCGTAATGCGCCACCGGCGTTCCCGCAATTGCTGCCATATTCAATAGGCCACGCGCCGTGATTGAGGCGGATACAATATGTGCCTTGTTTCCCATGCCCATTAGGATCGGACCAACCTCAAGACCCCCGGCACGCATTTTCAAAATGTTGCGCACTCCACTTGCCGCATCTGCATGCGCAAATATCAGCACATTTGCGTCGGCCTTTAGGCGGTTCCCCGGAAACACCCTGTCGCGCAATTGCGAATCTAGCGCAGCGTCAACATTCATTTCACCCTCATAATTGAAATCCCGATAGGCGCTGTCCAAAATGGCGATTGCCGCTCTCATGCGCTGGCCAGCGTCACAATTCGCATTCCCAAACTGGGATTGTGTGCACAGGGCAATATTGGGCGTGATACCAAAGCGGCGCACGTGACGCGCGGCCCCGATAACTGTATTCGCAATTTGCTCTGGGGTAGGGGAGGTGTGCACATGTGTATCGGCCACAAACAGCGGCCCGTCTTCGAGGATCATCAACGACAAGGCCCCGTCGACTGCTGTTTTTGTGCCGCCCAGAATTTGACTGACATAGTTCAAATGCCACTTAAACTCGCCAAACGTGCCGCAGATCAGGCTATCTGCCTCATTCCGGTGCACCATGATTGCACCAATTGCAGTGGTATTTGTGCGCATAACGGCCTTGGCAATATCAGGACTGACACCTCTTCTGGCCATCAATTGGTGGTAGGATGTCCAATATTCACGATACCGCGGGTCGTTTTCCGGATTAACAATGTCAAAATCCTCTCCGGGTCGAATGGTTAGCCCGGCACGCTCACAGCGGGCTTGGATAACCTCGGGGCGTCCAATCAGTATGGGGGTCTCTGTGGTTTCTTCCAAAATCGCCTGTGCCGCACGCAAAACACGCTCGTCTTCACCCTCGGCGAATACAATCCGACGGGACGCAACCGCAGCCGCATCAAACACTGGCCGCATAAGAAGTGCGGATTTGAACACCGATTGATTGAGCTTCTCTTTATAGGCTTCAAGGCTCTCAATCGGGCGGGTGGCGACGCCGCTTTCCATTGCTGCGCGCGCAACTGCCGCGGAAACAATGCCCACCAAACGCGGATCAAACGGTTTGGGAATAAGATAATCCGCCCCAAAGGTAAGCTGCTCCCCCTTATAGGCCGCTGCGGCCTCTGCTGAGGTCGTGGCGCGGGCAAGCTCGGCGATGCCGTCAATACACGCCAGCTGCATCGCGTCATTTATTTCGCGGGCCCCTACATCAAGAGCGCCGCGGAAAATGAACGGAAAACAAAGCACGTTGTTGACCTGATTGGGGAAATCACTGCGACCTGTTGCGATGATTGCATCAGGTGCCACTTCGCGCACCATATCGGGCATGATTTCAGGCGTTGGATTGGCCAATGCGAACACAATCGGGCGGTCGGTCATTTTCTTGACCATGTCCTGCGTCAACACACCCGGCCCAGACAGGCCAAGGAACAAATCCGCGTCTTGAATAACATCACCAAGACCGCGCAATTCCGATTTTTGGGCGTACTCCGCTTTTTGCGGCGTCATATCCTCGGTGCGGCCCTCATATACAAGCCCGTTGATATCACAAAGCCAGACATTTTCACGCTTAACACCCAGTTTTAGCAACATATTCAGACACGCAATGCCGGCAGCCCCACCGCCGGTTGAGACGATTTTAATGTCCTCAAACTCTTTGCCCACCACCCGTAATGCGTTTGTGGCCGCAGCCCCGACAACGATTGCTGTGCCGTGTTGATCGTCGTGGAAAACCGGAATGCCCATGCGTTCACGGCAAATCTTCTCAACGATGAAACAATCAGGTGCCTTGATATCCTCAAGGTTAATCGCCCCAAAGGTTGGCTCCAATGCGCAAACAATATCGGCAAGCTTTTCAGGGTCGGTTTCGTCAACTTCGATGTCAAAACAATCAATATTGGCGAATTTCTTGAACAGAACCGCCTTGCCCTCCATCACGGGTTTGCTGGCCAAGGGGCCGATGTTTCCCAGACCCAACACCGCTGTGCCATTACTGACAACCGCCACAAGATTGCCTTTTGCCGTGTATCGGGAGGCGTCTGAGGGAGTCTTTTTGATTTCGAGACAAGCCTCCGCAACGCCGGGGGAATAGGCCAGCGCAAGATCACGACCATTCGCTAGAGGTTTTGTGGCGCGCACCTCAAGCTTACCCGGCTTGGGGTGCTCGTGATAAAGTAATGCGGCCTTGCGCAGCGCCTCATTGGATCCATCGGACATGCTTTTTCCCCTTTGTGTTAGTTTAGTGTTAAACTATTATTTTCCAAATTGGAACCACGGCAATTTGAACAGGCGTGGCACCTCTTGCAAATCAGAACTTTGCGCCGCAGTCTCGTGCAATCATGTAAGGGAGTGATGAACGTGACTGTCAGGGCCGAGTTTTGTTTGCCCACGCTTGATCTGCGTGCCGATATTTCGTTTTTTACCAATAGGTTAAAAATGAGAATGGACATGATCTATCCGGCTGATGACCCTTCTGTCGCGGTGTTCTCCGGGCATGGGATTCGAATTCGATTGGACAAAGAATCCCCCGAACCTCCTGGAATGATACGAATTTTGGTCAATAACCCGGATGATTTTGCCGATGGTATGCGTTTTCTCGAGGCCCCGAATGGCACGAAAATTCAAATCGAAGAGCTGAATCCGCCGCTGATTTTGCCTCCCACGCAGCATTCTTTTGTCGTGCGACGCCTAAAAGATCAAACCCCTTGGGTGATCGGTCGGGCGGGTATGCAATACCGGGATTTGATCCCCGACCGCTTGGGCGGCTCCATTATCGCGAGCCACATTCGCATTCCTGATGGTGGGCCTGTGCCAGATATGGTGCATTTTCACAAAGTGGGATTTCAACTTATTTTCTGCATCAGTGGCTGGGTTGATGTTGTCTATGAGGACCAAGGCCCCCCGATCCGATTGACAGCGGGTGATTGTTTTATCCAGCCCCCGGAAATTCGCCATCGCGTGTTATATGCGAGCGATAATATCGAGGTGATCGAAATCGGGGTGCCCGCAGAACATGTGACCGAAATTGATCATGAGATGAACCTGCCGACCGGGCAAATCAAACCTGATCGGGAATGGCAGGGCCAGAAATTCGTGTTTAACCAAGCACAGGGTGCTGCGTGGAAACCATTCCGCCTGTCGGGGTTCACCTGCCGGGATACGACCATTGCGCAGAACACCAAAGATGTCGCCGGGGTTCAGGTTGTCAGACGCGCTGAGGGCACATGCCCATGGTCAACACATGACAGTGACATACATTTTACCTTTGTAATCGCGGGCACGATGACCTTGGAAGGTGAGGGGCGCGATCCCTATGAACTGACCGCCGGGGATGCTTTTGTAATCCCGCCGGGCATGAAAACCCGCTACAGCGACGTCAGCGATGACATTGAATTTATGGAAGTGACCCTTCCGGGTGCGTTTGAGACGAGGATTTGACATGACAATGAAAGACGCAGCACAGGCCGTGCGCAAAAACGCCTACGCCCCCTATTCCAAGTTCAAAGTTGGGGCCGCAATCCGTTCAGCCAAGGGTATCATCTATACGGGCTGCAATGTCGAAAATGTCGCCTACCCAGAGGGCACCTGTGCCGAAGCAGGGGCGATTGCGGCCATGGTAGCGGCGGGCGAAACCCAAATAACCGAGGTATACGTCGTCGCGGATGCTCCCTTACCTGTCAGCCCCTGCGGCGGATGCCGGCAAAAACTATCAGAATTTGGAGCGGGTGATGTGGTTGTCACAATGGCCACGATATCGGGAACAGAAATGACAATGACACTCGCCGACTTGCTTCCGGGGGCCTTTGCCGAGGCACATCTGGAGAATACCTGAATGGATGCGCGCGCAATAATTGCCCGCCTGCGGCAAGGGCAGCCCCCAAGCGAGGAGGATCTGAACTGGTTTGCACAGGGGCTTGCGGATGGGGTCGTTAGCGATGCTCAGGCTGGGGCCTTTGCGATGGCGGTTTGTTTGAATGGCTTGGGCGAGCAAGGCCGCGTGGCGCTGACATTGGCGATGCGCGATAGTGGCGACACGCTGTCGTGGGATCTGCCGGGGCCGGTATTGGACAAACATTCAACCGGAGGGGTGGGCGATTGCGTGTCCCTGATACTTGCTCCGGCATTGGCGGCCTGCGGGGCCTATGTGCCGATGATATCGGGGCGTGGTTTGGGTCATACGGGCGGCACCTTGGACAAACTAGAAAGCATCCCCGGCGTCAGCACCAATGTCGACGCGGCACGGTTTCGTGCAATCGTGGGGTCAGCTGGATGCGCCATCGTTTCCGCAACAGCCAATATCGCGCCAGCTGACAAACGGCTATATGCCATTCGCGATGTCACATCGACCGTTGAAAGCCTCGATCTGATCACCGCATCCATTTTGTCCAAAAAACTGGCAGCAGGGCTTCAGGGTTTGGTGCTGGATGTCAAAGTTGGCTCCGGTGCCTTTATGAAAACGACGGATCACGCGCGTGCATTGGCCAGCTCTCTTGTGACAACGGCCAATTCTGCGGGGTGCCCGACCACTGCAATCATATCGGATATGAACCAACCGTTGGCCGCCTCTTTGGGCAACGCGCTTGAGGTTGCCGAGGTTATGAAGGTGCTGTGTGACGGCGCGACATGCCCTCTGCGTGAGTTGACCGAATACCTAGGCGGGGAGCTTTTGGCCCGAGGCGGGCTGGCGACCGATAGTGCTCAAGGCAAGGCCATGATTAGCAAGTCTATTTCAAACGGCGCGGCAGCGACGGCTTTTGGCAAGATGATTTACGCGATGGGTGGCCCGGTAGAATTCGCCGAAAATTGGAAGCGATTTCTACCAGAAGCACCTGTAATCGTTGAAATATATGCTCAACAATCTGGCTTTGTCACAGCGATAAACAGCGAAGCATTGGGCTTATCCGTCGTCGCCCTAGGTGGTGGTCGCCAAGTGGAGACAGATGTCATCAATCATGCGGTAGGCTTTTCAAACGTCGTCCGTCTGGGCGATAAAGTGGCCAAGGGACAGCTTTTAATGCGTGTTCATGCCGCGCGCGAAGAGGCGGCACAACTGGCCGAATTGCAGGCAATATCAGCGATTGAAATCGGCCATGAGGCGCCAGAAAAACTGCCGCTCGTCATCGAAAGGATTCCCGCTTGAGTCGTGCCTTTATCATTGTCATGGATTCGGTTGGTATCGGTGGGGCACCGGATGCCGCCGCATTCTTTAACGGCGATCTGCCAGATACAGGCGCAAACACCGTCGCTCATATCGCCCAAGCCTGCGCAACAGGCCAGGCAAACGGGGCAGGGCGTAATGGCCCCCTAAGGCTGCCAAATCTCGATCAATTAGGGCTTGGAGCGGCGGTTCGGCTTGCAACGGATGCCCAAACACCGGGGCTAAACGCCCTTCCCACAGGGGCTTGGGGCGCAGCAAGAGAGCATTCCATGGGCAAAGATACGCCCTCAGGCCATTGGGAATTGGCCGGGTTACCTGTGCCTTGGGATTGGCATCACTTCCCCCAAACCAGCCCCGCCTTTCCGCCCGATTTGATCGCTCAGGTTTGTGCCGCAGCACAGGTTGACCAAATATTAGGCAATTGTCACGCCAGCGGCATGCCCATCCTTGCCGAATTTGGCGCGCGCCATATGCATACCGGGTTCCCGATTTGCTACACTTCCGCCGATAGCGTTTTCCAAATCGCGGCTCACGAGGAAACATTTGGCCTGCAACGGCTATTGGATCTCTGCGAAACCATCGCCCCACGCCTTCATGAGATGAAAGTTGGCCGTGTGATTGCGCGGCCCTTTATTGGCTCCGCAAAAGACGGTTTTGTCAGAACCACCAACCGCCGTGATTACGCCATTACCCCACCCAATCCTGTCCTGACAAATTGGGTGCAAGACGCGGGCCACAAGGTCATTGGTATCGGCAAAATCGGCGATATTTTCTCGATGCAAGGCATTGACGAGGTGCACAAAGGTTCCGACGCTAACCTGATGATCCATTTGCAAAAGGCAGTCGATACCGCTCCGGATGGCAGCCTGATTTTCGCCAATTTCGTTGAGTTTGACAGCCTTTACGGCCATCAACGCGACGTGGCAGGTTACGGGGCAGCACTTGAATGGTTTGACGGCGAAATTGGCCGTATTCTGCGCGGTCTGCGCAAGGATGATCTGCTGATAATTACGGCGGATCATGGCAATGATCCCACATGGCCCGGCACCGATCACACCCGAGAAATGGTGCCCGTGCTCTGTTCTGGGGTTGTGGCCAAGAATTTGGGCGTGGTAAATTTCGCGGATGTGGCTGCTTCGGTGGCGCACCACCTAAATGTGCCTGCCCAAGGCCCGGGAAAGAGTTTTTTATGAACGTCGCGAAAATCCCCAAGGTTGAACTGCATTTGCACCTCGAAGGGGCCGCCCCTCCCACCTTTATCAAGCAATTGGCGCATGAGAAAAAGATGGATATCGGCGGCGTTTTTGATGCTGATGGTAATTATGCATTCGACGATTTCCCCCATTTTCTAAAAGTATATGAGGCCGCCACATCGGTGCTTAAATCCCCCGAGGATTACGCTCGACTGACGCTTGCCGTGCTAGAAGAAAGCGCAAAAGATGGCGCGATCTATAGCGAGGTATTCATGTCGCCAGATTTCTGTGGGGGCGGGGATGTCGGTGCTTGGAAAGAGTATTTGCACGCCACACAAGAGGCCGCAAATACCGCTGAAACCAAATTTGACATCCTATTGCGGGGCATCGTCACCTGCGTGCGCCATTTTGGTCCTGACAAGGCCAAGGCTTCAGCGCTTTGTGCTGCGGAAACTGCGGGCGATTGGGTCGTTGGCTTTGGCATGGGGGGCGATGAATGCATGGGGCGTCAAAGCGATTTTGCCTATGCATTTGATATGGCCCGCGAGGCAGGGCTTGGCCTGACGACCCACGCCGGAGAGTTTGAGGGTGCCGATAGCGTCAAGGACGCGCTGCGAAACCTGCGGGTCACCCGCATTGGCCACGGTGTGCGCGCGATCGAGGATGCGGCCCTCGTCCGAGAAATTGTAGACCACGAAATCACGCTTGAGATATGTCCGGGCTCAAATGTGGCGTTGGGTGTGTACCCGGATGTCAAATCCCATCCCATCGAAAAACTTAGGAATGCTGGCGTAAAGGTGACGGTCTCAACCGACGACCCCCCCTTTTTTCGCACCTCTTTGCACAGTGAATACGACATGTTGAACAGTGCTTTTGGATGGGACCACGATGTGTTTATGGAAATTAATAAGACCGCTGCAAATGCTGCGTTTTGCGACACTGAAACGCGCCTGCGCGTGCTGAAAAAACTGGAGACAACATGACCGACCACCTAACCATCGTCGACCACCCCTTGGTGCAACACAAACTGACGTTGATGCGCAAGCAAGACACCTCTACCGCCGAATTTCGCCAACTTTTGCGCGAAATCAGCCAGTTGTTGGCCTATGAGGTGACGCGCAATCTCCCGATGACAACCAAGCTAATCCAGACACCCATGCAGGAAATGGAAGCCCCGGTTTTGGAGGGGCGCAAATTGGCCTTGGTTTCCATTCTGCGCGCCGGAAATGGATTGCTGGATGGCATGCTAGAGCTAATTCCCTCAGCCCGGGTTGGCTTTGTGGGCCTGTACCGCGACGAGGCAACGCTGAAACCTGTGCAATATTATTTCAAGGTGCCAACCGAGATGAGTGATCGTTTGGTGATTGCTGTTGATCCGATGTTGGCGACGGGTAACTCATCGGTGGCGGCCATTGATTTGCTGAAAAAGGCCGGGGCAACCAACATACGTTTCTTGTGTTTGCTTGCCGCTCCAGAAGGGGTTGCGCGCATGAAAGAAGCCCACCCCGATGTACCTATTGTTACGGCGGCCTTGGATGAGCGTCTGAACGAGCTCGGCTATATTGTGCCGGGTTTGGGGGATGCCGGGGATCGGATGTTTGGAACCAAGTAGCAACAGACCCAAGGAAATGCGGCAAAATTGAGGCAAAATCACGGTATGGGTGCTTTACTCATATCGTGTTTTGCTACTATGGTACCCCTACATATTGTGGGGGCACGATGAAACTTATTAGAGTAATTGCAGTATCCGTAATCGCGGCATCCCTTGCGGTAGGGGCCTCGGTTCACGCGCAATCCTTAAAGAACGCGGATCAACCAGCAGAGTTCCCGCCATCCTCTTTTAAGGGCAAGCAATATGTGGATAGCGTGGGCTGCGTTTTTGTACGTGCCGGTATTGATGGAAATGTGACGTGGGTGCCACGTGTGTCGCGCTCTCGGTCGCAATTATGTGGCTATAAACCTAGCTTGCCAGGCATTGCCGGTTCCACCGTTACAGCCCCGAAACTGGATAATAACGTCGTTCAGATCGTGCCGGATGCACCGCTAAAGTCCAAGCCAGCGGCACCCGCAGCCAAAAAGATCGTAAAGCCTAAGATCGCGAAAAAACCAGTTGCTAAACCCGCGCCAAAACGTGTGGTTAAGGCAAAACCGGTCCCTGTCACACGCCAGCCGGCTATCATGGTGCCCGCTCAGAATACCGTGCAACAGCCTGTGAAAAAGGTGCGCCGTCCCGCAACTGTGCAACCTCGTGCCGCAGGGGTGAACTCCCCTTGTCGTGGCGGTTCTAGCATTAGCCAGAACTATATCAATCACGGCAAATACAAGGTGCGTTGCGGTCCTCAAACAGAGCTGCCTTATACACGCGGCACCGGCAACCCAACCAGTGCGGCCCCTGTGATCCGAATTGATCGCCGTAGTGATCTGCGCCAAGGCTATCTTATTGGCCAGATTGTGCGTGAAGGCGATGTTGGGCCCAATGTGCGCGTCCTGCCGCGCCATGTCTATGAGAGCCGCCAAAGCCATTTGCCTGTGCCCGTGGTGCCTGCTGGATATCGTCCGGTTTGGAAGGATGACAGGCTGAACCCGCAACGGGCGACGATGACATTTGCTGGCAAGGCAAAAACTGACAGCCAGTGGAGCACACGTGTGCCCCGTCGTGCGCTAAAAGGCGTGTACCAAGGCGGTTGAACCCCACTTAAAACCCAGCTGAGACCAGATGGCCTAACAGCTGCGCGCCCTCAAATCTAGGCGCGCAACCCTGTCTAACCCCTTGGTCAAATGGGTTAGTTTCCGCAAATTCCCTGCAAGGCGACCCAGTGCCCGTCCGTCAATATGACGTCGGGCGCATTTGCCATTGTATCGGCCTCAATCAACGGAAATGTGGCCTCGCCGGTGATATCTACGGCATAGGCATATGGCCTTGCGCTGACGCGTTTCTCTGCAAAACCCGCGATCAGCACATCCATAGCGATATCCTTGGCAGGTGCGCGAAGCAAATGCGCGGCCCCATCCTCAAGAACACCCTTATCCAGCGTGCCGCGTGTGAGCAGACCGAAGCTGGTTGCAGGCCCACCGCGTTCCAGCAAACTGTGCAGCGGGTCATTCGCTTGGGCGCGCAGGTTTTCAGCGATAATATAGCCCGCAACAACAGACGGTTCGGCGAAATCCTCGATCAATGCGCGGTTCAGCACCATGGCCCCTCCGGGAAGAGCAAGCGCGCGCGGCGGCCCATCTGGCACGACGATCAGCTTGTGCTGCCCCAGACGCTCTTGCAGATGCAAAAGCGCAATATCGGCGTTGGTTTCTGAGCAGGGCGTGCCCGTAAGACGGTAAAGCTGGGTCAATATTTCGCTATCAATGGCATGGCGCTTTGCGTCGGGAACAGTCTTTACCGTGTGCTCCAACATCGCCGTTGGCAGCCAGAATACCGCCAGCGCGCAGACCGCTGTGACAGAGGTGAGAACACTCACCAGCCGTAAACGACCGGGGCGTGGGCGGCGCTTGGCAATCGCGTTGCGCAGCTTTTCAATCGCCTCGATCATATCGGTTTCGGAATCACTTATTTCCAATGTTTCGCCGATGTCTTCGTCGGGCGAGAAGATCGCGGGAAACTTGCCGGGGTTCACCCGCTGCAAGGCCGAAAGCGACCAATGCGCCAAAGCGCGATCTTGCATATCTGTGACGACGAGGGTTGAGTCACCCAGCGAAATGATCACATTGCGCCGTTGTTCTTGGGGGGTGGCCCGCCACAATGCGCTGGCTTCCAGTCGTTGATATTTCGTAAGCGCTGTCATTGGGAAATGCTCTGTTTTGTTTATCCGCAACGATAGCATGCACCATGGCATGGCGGCAACTTGGCAGAGCAGATAGACTGCTATTGAAAATCATTGTTTGTTGGTCAATCGCCGTCAGAACATGGCCCCACGCTTGGGGTTGGGCCAATAGAATATTTGACGCATTGCCGATTACGCCACCGATTGCGGAGGGTTTCGCGGCGAAACCTTGTCAACCCGTGGCGCAATCGCTGTCGCCATAAGTTCCCAGTAAGGTTTCGCGACGAAACCTGCACTCTAGGTTCCACCCAAGGTTTCGCCGCGAAACCCTCCGCCATATCCGGTTGAAACCTGCGAAATTACATATCGGCGGCGGTTTTTCTCAGCTCAAACTTTTGAATCTTGCCTGTGGAGGTTTTTGGCAGCTCCTGGAAAACCACTGTTTTCGGGGTTTTGAAACCCGCCAGCGACTGCCGGCAAAAATCTATCAAATCCGATTCACTTACCTCTGAGCCGGGTTTCAGCTCTACAAAGGCGCAAGGAACTTCGCCCCATTTCTCGTGCTGTTTTGCAACAACGGCGGCAAGATTGACAGCGGGATGCCCCATCAGGACGCCCTCGATCTCAACAGAAGAAATATTCTCGCCGCCCGAGATAATGATGTCTTTGGCGCGGTCAGAAATCTGCAAATAGGTATCGGGATGCTGAACCGCGATGTCGCCGGAATTGAAATATCCGCCTGCAAAGGCCTCGGCTGTGGCGGCGGGATTTTTGAAATACCCCTTCATAACAGAGTTGCCACGGATCGCGATTTCGCCTTGGGTCGTGCCGTCCATCGCCACAGGGGCATGGTCGGCGTCGCGCACCACGACGTGCTCCATCATGGGCATTGCAACGCCCTGACGGGCCTTGATTTTAGCGATGCTTGGTTTGTCCAAAGCATCCCAATCCTGCGCCTTCCAATAGCATTCGGTCACGTGGCCATAGGTTTCGGTCAGCCCATAAACCTGTGTAATATTGAAGCCCAGATCCTCAATTTTCGCCAATGTCGCAGGGGCAGGGGGCGCGCCTGCGGTGAAGACCTCGACGGTGTGATCAAAGGGCTTACGCTCTGCGTCGGTGGCATTTACCAGCATGTTCAGAACGATCGGGGCACCGCCAAAATGGGTGACGCCTTCGGTGTGGATCGCCTTATAAATCGCCGCAGCAGACACATCGCGACAGCACACCACCGTGCCCCCCAAAAGGGGCATCAGCCAGGCGTGGTTCCATCCATTGCAGTGAAACAGCGGCACAATGGTCAGATAGATCGGGTTCAGCACCATGCGCCAGCTAACGACCGTGCCCATCGTCATCAGATAGGCACCGCGATGGTGGCATACCACGCCCTTGGGCTGGCCAGTGGTGCCCGAGGTATAGTTCAGCGCAAGGCTTTCCCATTCGTCTTGTGGCATCACCCAATCAAAGTGGGGATCAGCATCTGCGAGGACGTTTTCATAGACAGCATGACGGCCAGTTGCGGGCCAGCCTGCCTGATCATCGGGCACCTCAATGATGATTGGCGGCGTGCCTGTCATGGCGGCGCAAGCGGCCTCTGCTAAGTCGATGAACTGGGTATCCACCAGCGCAACCTTGGCTTCGCCGTGGTCAAAAATGTAGGAGACGGTGCCAACATCAAGCCGGATGTTAATGGTGCCCAGAACCGCGCCACAGGCAGGCACGCCAAAATGCGCCTCTGCCTGTGCAGGAATATTTGGCAGCAAAGTCGCAACGACTTCGCCGGATTTGACGCCAAGATTTGAAAGGGCAGATGCCAATCGTGTGCAGCGTGTGAAATATTGCGCATAGGTGACGCGGTGGGTGCCGTAGTTGACAGCAGGGTGGTCAGCAAACACGGTCGCGGCGCGGCGCAAGTGCGACAGCGGTGTCAATGGAACAAAATTGGCTGCGTTTTTCTCTAACCCAGTTTCATCGCTCATCCAGCCCATGTCGGCCTCCCTTGGTTATTCGAATAATTAGCTAGTTCTGCTACAGAAATTGATCGCGACGCAAGTCAGTAGAAACTCTGTATTCTGGAACTGCATATCAAATGTCAGACAATTAGATAGCGTGCCTAACGGAAAACGACAAGTAAAGAAGGTTTGCGGCGAAATCGGCCCCTATGCGCCAAGAGGGCTAATGCGTGCGCAAGGCAAGCGAATTTCAAGTGGGCTGGTAACGCCCTTGGCGCATCGGTATTCTAGCAAAATGATTATTTCGCACGGTCGCAAATTTGTCTTTGTTCACATCCCCAAGACGGGGGGCACTTCGCTTGCTTTGGCGTTGGAAGGGCGGGCGATGAAGGATGATTTAATGTTGGGTGACACGCCCAAGGCCATAAAACGGCGCGGGAAGCTGGCGGGGGTGCAAACTGCGGGGCGGCTGTGGAAACATTCGACCCTAGCGGACATCGAGGGGCTGGTAACGCCAGCGCAACTTAGGGCATATTTTTGCTTTGCATTGGTGCGTAATCCTTGGGATCGCATGGTCAGTTATTACCATTGGTTGCGGCATCAGAAATTTGACCATCCGGCTGTCAGTTTGGCGCAGGCGTGCGAGTTTGGAGAGTTTCTGAACGCCGCGCTGACACGCAAGACGTTCCAGTCGCATCCCTATGCCTCATATCTGGTGGGGAGCGATGGGGAGGACCACGCAAGCGCCTTTGTTCGGCTGGAGAATTTTGCGGAAGACGCGCAGATTTTGTTTGAGCATTTGGGGTTTGAACTGAAGCTGCCGCATGAAAATACGTCAACGCGCGAACGCGATTACCGTAGGTATTACACGCCGCAAGATGCTGAATTGATTGGGGATATTTGTAAGGTTGATATCGCCCAGTTTGGATATAGTTTTGAATAATGTCCACGCGCGCCAAAGGGTATCGCTTTGGCACGCGCGGTGTTTTTATCAGGCAGCTTTCGCATCCGAAGCGAAACGCTTGTAGAAGCTCTGATTCTTGTCGGCCATTTCGCGCAGCAATGCCGGGCACTCAAAGCGTTTGCCGAATTTTGCGGCCAGCTCATCACATCGCTCTGCGGCCCAAGGCGCGCCAACCATATCAAGCCAGCTGAACGGACCACCTGACCATGGGGCGAAACCCCAGCCCAAAATCGCCCCTACGTCGCCTTCGCGAATATCTTCTAGAACGCCTTCTTCCAGAGCGCGCACGGCTTCAAGAACCTGGCCAAACAACAGGCGGTGCTGAACGTCAATCAAATCGGGCTGGTCATCGGCACGAGGGTATTTGTCCTCAAGCCCTGCCCAATAACCTTGGCGTTTGCCCTTTTCGTCATAGTCATAAAAACCGGCCTTGGATTTGCGACCCAAGCGCCCTTGTTCTTCCATCCAAAAAACCACCTCATCAACAGCACCGTCGATGTAGTCATCCCCCATTGCGGCCCGAGTGGCGCGGGCAATTTTCGCCCCAAGATCAATCGAGGTTTCATCAACCAATTGCAAAGGCCCCACAGGGAAACCGAGCAGTTGAGCGGCGTGATCAATGAGGGCAGGGGCCACCCCTTCGCCGACCATCTGGATGCCGCTGTTGATATAGGGAATGATGCAGCGGTTGGCGTAGAAGAACCGTTCATCATTCACAACGATCGGTGTTTTGCGGATTTGGCGCACATAATCTAGAGATTTTGCCACGGCCCGATCGCCGGTTTTGGCGCCTTTGATGATCTCTACCAATGCCATCTTCTCAACAGGTGAGAAAAAGTGAATGCCAATAAATTGTTCGGGACGCACGCTTGCTTTTGCGAGGTCACTGATTGGCAGGGTTGAGGTGTTTGACGCGAAAATCGCATCTTTGGGAATGATTGCCTCAACCTTTTTGGTCATCTCGGCCTTGACCGCAGGGTCTTCGAATACGGCCTCGATGATAAGGTCGCAGTCGGCCAGAGAGGTGAGGTCAGTTGTGGCCTCAATCAACGACAGCACGTGTTCCTTTTGCTCAGGGGTGGCTTTTTTGCGTGAGATGCCCTTGTCCATAAAGCTTTCGGAATAGGATTTACCCCGATCTGCGGCGTCTTGGTTTTGATCAATCAAGACAACCTCGATACCGGCGCGCGCCGACACCAGAGATATGCCAGCACCCATCATGCCAGCGCCCAATACGCCGATCTTTTTGACGGTTTCGTCGGCAACTTTGGGGCGGTTAGCGCCTTTTTCCAAGGCTTGTTTATTGATGAACAAGCTGCGGATCATTGCAGATGAGGAGGGGTTCATCAGGACATGTGTGAACCAGCGCGCCTCAATTTTCAGGGCGGTATCAAAAGGAACTTGGGCCCCTTCATATACCGCGCTAAGCAGGGCCTTGGCGGCGGGATAAACACCCCAAGTATTTGAATGCACCATCGCGGAGGCACCGACAAAGGTCATAAAGCCAGCGGGGTGGTAGGGGGCACCGCCGGGCATTTTATAGCCCTTTTTGTCCCATGGTTTGACGATATCGGCATCGGTGGCGTTCAGCACCCATTCTTTGGCAGCGGCCACGGGGTCAGAATTTACAGCGTCAATCAGGCCCGAAGACAGGGCCTTTTTTGGGGCCATCATTTGACCCTGTAGCAATACGGGAGCCGCGGCCATAGCGCCGACCATATGCGAAAAGCGGATCGTACCGCCCCCACCGGGGAAGATACCAAGCAGGATTTCGGGCAGGCCTACCTTGGATTTTGGATTGTCCGTCATCACGCGGTGATGGCAGGCAAGTGCGATTTCGGTGCCAATGCCAGCGCAGGTGCCATTGATGGCACAGGCGATGGGTTTGCCACCTTTGTTGGTTTTGGCATCCATGCCTGCGCGTTCAAGTTTGCGCAGGATGCGGTGCCCGTTCATGGTGAAATCGAATAGGCCTTGGGCCGGGTTCTCACCGGATTCATCGCGAATTGAGGCCAGAACATTCAGGTCCATGCCGCCCGCGAAATCACGCTTGGCGCTGGTGATAACGATGCCTTTTACGGCGTCATCTGCAAGGGCCTCGTCAATAAGTTGCTCTACCAGACCAAAGGCCTCGCGGGTGAGCACGTTCATGCTTTTGTTTTCAGCATCCCATGTGATGATTGCGACGCCATCTGCGTCTACATTCAAGAAAAAATCTGCCATAGTTTCTATCCCTTATACGCGTTCGATGATGGTAGCCGCGCCCATGCCAGAGCCGATGCACAATGTCGCAAGACCGGTTTCTTTGTCGGTGCGTTCCAACTCATCCAGCAATGTGCCAAGGATCATCGCACCAGTTGCGCCCAATGGGTGGCCCATCGCAATAGAGCCGCCGTTGACGTTTACTTTATCCGGGTCGGCATCAAAGGCCTGCATGAAGCGCATGACAACGGCGGCAAAGGCCTCGTTCACTTCAAACAAGTCGATATCGCTGATGCTCATGCCGCTTTCTGCGAGGATCTTTTTGGTCACTGGCACGGGGCCGGTCAGCATGATTGTCGGATCGGTGCCGATCTTGGCGGTTGATCTGATGCGCGCGCGGGGTTTTAGGCCCATGCGCTCGCCGTATTCTTTGTTGCCGATCAAAATGGCCGCAGCCCCATCGACAATACCGGAGGAATTGCCCGCGTGGTGGATGTGATTGATCCGTTCAAGATGGGGGTATTTCATCAAGGCGATTTTATCAAAACCGGGCATGACCTCGCCCATATCCTTGAACGACGGTTTAAGCGCGCCAAGGCTTTGCATATCTGTTTGCGGGCGCATGAATTCATCGTGGTTCAGGATCGAAAGACCGTTGATATCCTCAATCGTGATAACAGAGCGGTCAAACCGGTGGTCATCCCAAGCGGCCTTGGCGCGTCTTTGGCTTTCGACGGCGAGGGCGTCGGCCTGATCGCGGGTGAAGCCGTATTCGGTGGCGATGATATCGGCGGAAATGCCCTGAGGCACAAAGTAGTTGTCGATCGCAATCGCGGGATCAACGGCGATGGCACCGCCGTCCATGCCCATGGGAACGCGGCTCATGCATTCAACGCCGCCTGCGATATAGGCATCCCCTGCGCCGCCCCGGATTTGGTTGGCGGCCATGTTCACGGCTTCCAATCCAGAGGCGCAGAAGCGGTTGATGGATACGCCCGGGATGCTTTCATCCAGATCGGATGCGAGAACGGCTGTACGTGCAAGGCATGCGCCCTGTTCTGCAACCTGGGTGACGTTGCCCCAAATGACGTCCTCAACCGCATGACCTTCTAGGTTGTTGCGCGATTTAAGGGCATTCAGGATGACCGCACTTAGGCGGGGGGCGGTGACTTCGTGCAGGGAACCATCTTTGCGCCCTTTGCCACGGACACTGCGTACTGCGTCATAGATATATGCTTCGTTCATTTTGCTCTCCAGATCTTAGGCGCGGTCGGATGGGTGGCCGGGCATCAGGTCATAGGGATGTTTCCATCCGGGGGTTTGTTCGATGTTGCTTAGCCAGCGATCAATATGCGGCCAGTCGGCCCGCACAAAGCCAAATGGCTCTGGATAAAAGAGATAGCCACAGCAGGAAATATCGGCGTTTGTGATTTGGGTGCCCACGATCCAATCGCGCCCCTCAAGGTGGTCATTTAGCGTGCTATAGGCGGTTTTTAGACGGCCCAGATTAAAGGCGATAACCTCGGCGGGCCTTTTGTCCTCGGGGAGGAAATTCATTAGAAAACGTGTCATGCCTGCTTGGCTAGACAGTTTGTGATTGTCCCAAAGCACCCAGCGTAAAATCTCATAATTCTCGGCGCTGTCGGCTCCGCCCAATTTGCCAGATTTTTCTGTGACATAGGCCTGAATTGCACCGGACTGGCTGGTTGAGAAATCGCCATCAACAAGCACGGGTACTTCGCCCATTCGGTTCACGGTCTCGCGGTATTCAGGCGCGCGGGTTTCACCCTTGAAAAAGTCAACGTAAACGGGCTGCCAGTCGAGGCCGGAAAGCTCCAACGCGAGGGCGGCTTTGTAGGCGTTCCCACTTTCTCCGAAGCAGTAGAGTTTGATGGTCATGGTCGTCTCCAATATCTAAGATCGCTGTTCGCGCCGAATGTGGGGGCATTTATGGGTCGTGTCTGGGTCAAAGGGAGCGTGAAATCAGCTCTTTCATGATCTCGTTGGTGCCACCGTAAATGCGCTGAACACGGGCGTCGGCCCACATTTCAGCAATCGCATATTCCTGCATATATCCGTAGCCGCCATGCAGTTGCACACATTCATCAAGCACCTCTCCTTGGGTGTCTGTGAGCCAGTATTTCGCCATCGCGGCCTTTTCGACGGTTAGTTTGCCCTCAAGGTGTTCGGAAATGCATTCATCCAGAAAGGCGCGGGCAACCTTGGTTTTGGTGAGGCATTCGGCCAGTTTGAACCGCGTGTTTTGAAACTGAAGAATGGGGCCGCCAAAGGCCTCGCGCTCTTTGCAATAGGCGATGGTGCGCTCAACCGCGCCTTCCATGGCACCGACGGCCCCACAGCCGATAATCAGGCGTTCTTGGGGCAGTTGACGCATCAATTGATAAAAGCCCTGACCCTCTTCGCCGCCAAGAATATTTTCGGGCGGGATTTCGACATTGTCAAAAAACAGCTCGGATGTATCGGCAGCATGACAGCCGATTTTGTCAAGGTTGCGACCGCGTGAAAAGCCCGCCGCACCTTCGGTTTCGACTACAACCAAAGAGGTTCCTTTTGAACCACCAGCCGGGTCTGTTTTGGCGGCGACTATAATCAGGTTGGCGTGTTGGCCGTTGGTGATGAATGTTTTCTGGCCAGACAGGCGATAAGAATTCCCATCGCGTACCGCCTTGGTTTTAAGGGCCTGCACATCGGAGCCTGTTGAGGGTTCGGTCATGGCAAGTGCGCCAACCATTTCCCCCGTGCTCATCGCGGGCAACCAGCGTTGTTTTTGCTCTTCGGTGCCGTAATTCAATATGTAATGCGCGACGATGCCTGAATGAATGCCATGGCCCCAACTCGCGAGGTTGGCACGGCTGCCTTCCATCAGGATCACGGCCTCATGGCCAAAATCGCCGCCCACACCCCCGTATTCCTCTGGCATAGAGGGACACAAAAGCCCCAATTCGCCAGCTTGTTGCCAGGTAGAACGGTCCATTTCCCCTTGTTTGCGCCATTTGTCATATAGCGGCACCCATTCATCGTTGATGAATTTGGAGGTCATGTCTGCGAGCATTGTATGCTCGTCTGTCATCCAGTTTGAGGCCATGTTTTTATCCCTGAATGCGAGTTATGTGATTGGATTGGCAAGAGCGGAGGGCATGCAAAACGATCCATGAGAGAGTTCACGAGATGTGAAAATTATGGACGATGTTCGCATGTTAGAATGCCTCCGCACTTAGGGCCATTACGGTGTCTGAACCCGACTGAATGCGGGTCAAATGCATTGCAGTCGCGGGGAGACGTCGTGCCATATAGTAGCGCGCTGTTGCGAGCTTCGTCTCATAGAACGCTGCGTCAGGGGCACCGGCTGCCAAAGCTGACGTCGCGGCCTTTGCGGATTTCGCCCACATCAAGCCAAGGCAAACATGCCCGAACAGATGCATAAAGTCATAAGAGCCAGCGAGGGCGTGGTTTGGGTTTTTCATGCCGTTTTGCATGAAGTACATGCCCGCTGCCTGTAGATGTTTGGATGCTTCTTTGAGCGGGGTGACGAAATCCGCCATCGCCGCGTCATCATTGTTTTCCTTGCAGAAATTCTTGACGATATCAAAGAAGGCCATGACATGTTTGCCGCCATCTTGTGCCAGTTTACGGCCTACCAGATCCAAGGCCTGAACGCCGTTTGCGCCCTCATAGATCATGGCGATGCGCGCATCACGGGTGAATTGGCTCATGCCGTGTTCTTCGATATAGCCGTGTCCGCCATAGACCTGCTGAGCAAGGACAGTCATGTCGTAACCCTGATCTGTGAGAAAGCCTTTGATCACCGGAGTAATGAGTGACACCAAACCATCTGCGTCGGCGTCGTTGTTGCGGTGTGCGGCGTCAATCAGTGTACCACCCCATAAGATAAAGGCACGCGCGCCCTCAACAAAGCTTTTCTGATCCATCAAGGAGCGTCGAATATCAGGATGCACGATAAGTGGATCAGCTGGGCCATCGGGATTTTTCGCACCGGTTACATCGCGCCCTTGCAGACGATCCTTGGCGTAGATGACGGCGTTTTGATAGGCGGCATCAGCCTGCGCAAGGCCCTGCATGCCAACACCAATGCGGGCCTCGTTCATCATAGTGAACATGGCGCGCATGCCCTTGTGCTCTTCGCCTAGCAAATAACCCGTTGCGCCATCATAGTTCATGACACATGTGGAATTGCCGTGAATGCCCATCTTGCGTTCGATATTGCCGACCGAAACACCATTACGGGCCCCAAGGGAGCCGTCTTCGGCAACATGGAATTTCGGCACGATGAATAGGGAGACGCCTTTGATGCCCTCTGGGCCACCAGGAATTTTAGCCAGAACCAGATGGATGATATTGTCCGCAAGATCGTGTTCGCCCGCGGAGATGAATATCTTTTGACCGGTGATGTGATAGCTGCCGTCATCTTGTGGTGCGGCCTTGGTGCGCATCAGGCCAAGATCGGTCCCGCAATGCGGTTCGGTCAGGTTCATCGTACCTGTCCATTCGCAAGAAATCATCTTGGGCAGGTAGGTTTCTTTTTGTTCGGTGGTGCCATGCACCAAAATCGCCGATGCCGCGCCATGTGTCAGACCCTGATACATCGCAAAGGCCTGATTTGATGCTGCGAACATCTCTAGAACAGCGGAGCCCATTACAAATGGCATATTCTGGCCGCCGTATTCTTCGGGCATATCAAGGCCCGTCCAGCCGCCTTCTTTGACTTGCTCAAAGGCTTCTTTGAAACCAGTGGGCGTGTAGACGACGCCGTTTTCAAGACGGCACCCCTCGGTGTCACCAACGACATTCAAGGGGGCGAGAACCTCGCTTGTTAATTTCCCTGCCTCTTGGAGAACGGCATTTGTGAAATCGCTTTCCAGATCATCGTAGCCGGGAATATCGGAGTTTGACACGTTCAGGACATCGTGCAGAACGAATTGCATATCTTTTACGGGTGCTGTGTAGGTGGGCATCGGTTTCTCCCAGAAAATGTAGGCTAGGTTTATTCGGGCAACTTATCTTTGTTCTTGGAAGAGGCGATGAGCTGCTCTCCCCATTTCAACTGATCTTTTAGATCGTTGATGGCGTCATCCAATTCATCACGTTGCAACTCCATTTCGCTCAGACGTTGTTGAGCGATTTCAAAAGTGCGCGTTATCTGGGTGTGCTGCTGATCATCCATGTCATAGAGATCCAGCAGCTGCCTGATTTCCTCAAGTGAGAAGCCAAACCGCTTGCCGCGCAAGATCAGTTTTAGGCGCGCACGATCACGTTTGGTGAACAGGCGCTTTTGCCCCTCACGAATAGGGAACAACAGTTCCTTGGCTTCGTAAAATCGCAATGTGCGCGGCGTTACATCAAACCCGTCGCACATCTGGCGTATTGTCATAGTTGTTTCTGTCGGTGTCATATCAAGTCACTCTGACTGTTGGTCACACCATAGACTTGGCCAATTTCTATTGGGATACAATGGTGCTTTACGTTTACGTAATGGATACGTTACGTCACTTTGCGTTGACGTTAGGAGAAATTAGGTAAAGCAAAGGATAAGCATTTTTCGATCAAAATGGGCCGAAAATTTTGTTAAAACTGGAATGTTTGACAGCTAAGAGAAATGAATTGCCGAAATTTCTCTCGCAATTCAGTGACCTATTCAGGTTGGGTCAATTTGATTTAGCGTTTCATTACGCAACGCCTGCAACTCTTGAATGGCATCTTCGAGCTGTGTTTTCTGGTCATTCAGTTGGGAAAGCTGTTGATCCGCCATTTCGACAAAGGCGTGCATTTGTGCTTGGGTGCCTTCGTTTTCATAGATCAGGAGCCATTGGCGGATATCTTCTAGCTTGATGCCGAATTTACGCCCGCGCATGATCAATGTCATTCTGGCCAATTCGCGCGCGCCAAAATATCGGGAGCGCCCCTCGCGTTCAGGATGCAACAGTTCAATGTATTCATAATAACGTAGCGTTCTAGGCGTGACCTCGAATTTGGCACACATTTCCTTGAAATTCAGACGTATATCGGACATTGCGGTCTCTCCCATGTGGCAAAACTTATGCCCAGAACCCGATGAGGGCAACCGCCTGTCTTGCCTATGCGTAGTATTACGGATCATAACAGTGTGAAACGAAGATGGAGACGCAAATGAGTGTCGATAAGGTCAGCTTAGCACAGCAATTTATCAAGACTATTCCGCATTCCAATGCGTTGGGAATGGTGCTTACCTATATTGGCGACGGGAAGGCCCATCTTGAGATGCCATATGATCCACGATTTGTGGGCGATCCGGAAACCGGCGTCATCTCGGGGGGGGCGGTGTTTGCATTGATGGATACCTGTTGTGGGGCCGCCGCCATAAGCCACCCGAGTTCGCCCGCAGGTACGGCCACGATAGATTTGCGCATTGATTACATGCGCGCAGCCGTGCCGGGGCAAAAAATCCGGACGCAGGCAGAATGCTATCACATCACAAGATCGGTCGCCTTTGTACGCGCGACAACCTTTGATGATGACGAGGAAAACCCAGTAGCCACCGCAAGTGGTGCATTCACCGTGGAGAGTAAATAATGGCTCAGTCTCGTCCTGAAACGGTACAAGTTGTAAAGCAACGTAGAGATTCCGCGCTGAAAGCATTGGTCGAAGGCATTCCTTATATCCAGTTTCTGGGCGTCCAATTTGATCGCAGGGGCGACGAGCTTACAGCCGTGTTGCCCTTTGATGACAAGCTGATCGGCAATCCCGGTCTGCCCGCGCTGCATGGGGGGGCGACAGCGGCATTTCTGGAAATTTCGGCGCTGGTTGGTCTAAGTTGGGTAACCTTGTGGGAAAACATCGAATCCGGGAAGGCAGACCCAGAGGAGTTATTGGCCGGACAATTGCCGCGGCTGCCAAAAACGATTGACTTTTCCGTTGACTATTTGCGGCCCGGATTGCCAAGGGATGCCTATGCGCGGGCGCGTGTGAACCGTTCTGGGCGCCGTTATGCGAGCGTTCATGTCGAGGCGTGGCAAGATCAACGCGGTAAATTGTTTGCGCAGGCGACGGGGCATTTTCTGATGCCCGGCTCTGATCGGTAATACCTTGAATGGTAGGGAGAAAATAACCAACAAACGCGTTTTGACGATCGCGCTTCCTATTGTGCTGTCAAATGCAACTGTGCCCATTCTGGGTGTGGTTGATACCGGCGTTGTGGGGCAGTTGGGGCAGGCCGCACCAATTGGGGCGGTCGGGCTGGGCGCGATTGTGATCACGGCGTTTTATTGGATGTTCGGCTTTTTGAGGATGGGCACCACTGGGCTGACGTCTCAGGCACATGGGGCGGGTAGGTTGGGCGAAGTTGCCGCCTTACTGATCCGTGCTCTGATCATTGGCGTGGGCGCTGGTATCGCTATCGTCGTGCTACAGGCACCGTTATTTTGGGCCGCGTTTGAGGCGGCACCTGCCTCTCCTGAAGTTGAAAATATGGCGCGCGAATATATGCAGATCAGGGTGTTTTCAGCCCCTGCCGCGATTGCGCTATACGGGGTGACGGGCTGGCTTATCGCGTTGGAACGGACGCGCGCGGTCTTGGTGTTACAGTTTTGGATGAACGGGCTGAATATCATTTTGGATATTTGGTTTGTTCTTGGGCTTGGCTGGGGGGTGACGGGTGTTGCCATTGCGACGTTCCTTGCGGAATGGAGCGGGTTGATATTGGGGTTGTGGCTGTGCCGAGATGCCTTTGCTACGCCTGCGTGGTGTGATTGGGCACGTGTTTTTGACCGTGTTCAGCTCAGAAAAATGGCAGCAGTAAATGCGGATATTTTGCTGCGATCCTTGATGCTTGAGGGGATATTTGTGTCGTTTCTATTCCTTGGTGCGCGGTGGGGGGATGTGACATTGGCGGCAAATCAGGTGCTTATCCAGTTTTTGCAGATCACTGCCCATGCATTGGACGGGTTTGCCTATGCCGCAGAGGCGCTTGTGGGGCAGGCGTTGGGGGCTGGTAACCGCGAAAAACTGCGACGAAGCGCGCTGCTAACAAGTCTGTGGGGGTTGGTGTGTGTCGTTGGATTATCGGTATTTTTCGCCATTGCGGGCGGGGATATCATCGACATGATGGCGAAATCGACCCCTGTTCAGGCAGAGGCGCGCAACTATTTGATTTATATGGTCGCGGCCCCGACAATCGGGATTGCGGCGTGGATGCTGGATGGTGTTTTCATCGGCGCAACCCGCACACGTGACATGCGCAATATGATGGCCCTATCGCTGATCGTTTATGTCGTCAGTTTACTTGTGTTGATCCCGGTGTTGGGCAATCACGGGCTATGGCTATCGCTGTTGATTTCCTTTGTCGCGCGCGGGCTTACATTGGGCGCGAAATACCCGCGACTTGAGGCTTCGGTGGCCTCTAGCGGGTGAAGCGGGGCATCACAGGATATCCAGCACTGCTTCTGGCGGGCGCCCTAATGCGGCCTTGCCATTGGCAAAGACCACGGGGCGTTCGATCAATATTGGGGCTTGTGCCATCGCGGTGATCAATGTCTCGTCAGCATCGTCTTTGGCTAGGCCCAATTCTTTGAAACGGGCCTCATTTGTGCGCATCAGTTGCACAGGAGAGATTTGCAAAAGCGCGCAGAGGTTTCTGATTTCCTCAACATTTGGCGCGTGGTCAAGATAGGTTCGTACCGTGACCTCGCCGTGCTCCTGTACCAAGGCCAAGGTCTGGCGTGATTTTGAGCATTTGGGATTGTGCCAAATAGTGATCACAGCCAATCCTTTCGTTTGCTGCCCACGGCGTCGCTTACATTTGCGAATCCGTCTTGTGTCAGCAATTTATCAAGGCCGCGAATGATGTCTTCGGCCAAAGAAAGCCCGCCATAGACCAGTGCCGTGTAAATCTGCACAGCGGAGGCCCCGGCGCAAATTTTGGCATAGGCCTGCTCGGCAGTTGAGATGCCACCGACGCCGATAAGGGGCATTTTCCCCTCGGTTAGCTGCGACAACTGCGCCAAAATACGTGTAGATTTTTCAAACAACGGTGCGCCGGACAAACCCCCTGCCTCGGATTTATGAGAGGAGGATAGCCCCTCTCTGGACAGGGTGGTGTTGGTGGTAATTACGGCGTCCAGATTGGCCTCAATCGCGACTTCGGCGATTTCGGAAATTTCTGCAAGGGTCAGATCAGGAGCGATCTTCAGGAATATTGGAATGCGGCGATCCAGGCCATCACGCACCTGCATCACCCCGGCCAAAAGGGCGGAAAGGGCGGCTTTACCCTGTAAATCACGCAGCTTTTCGGTGTTTGGAGAGCTGACATTCACCGTCGCAAAATCCAAATGCGCGCCGCAATGCTCTAACACTTTGGCGAAATCGCTGGCGCGATCTTCGCTGTCCTTGTTGGCACCCAGATTCAACCCGATGACTGCATTCGCGGGGCGTTTGGCCAATCGAGTGGCAATCGCCTGCATGCCGTCGTTGTTGAATCCAAACCGGTTGATGGCGGCGCGGTCTTCGGTGAGGCGAAAAAGCCGGGGTTTGGGGTTGCCGGGTTGCGCACGCGGTGTTGCGGCACCTACCTCGAAAAAACCAAATCCGGCACGTGAAAGCCCGTTTAGGGCTGTGGCGTTCTTATCAAATCCAGCAGCAAGGCCAACGGGGTTTGGCAGATCCAGCCCGGCGACTGTTGTGCGCAGACGATCAGACGTCACAAGGCCGGGCGCATGGGCTGCCCCCATTTGCAACGCTTTGATAGCAAGGCCATGCGCCGTTTCAGGATCAACCCGGTGCAATGCCGATAGGCCCAGTCTCTCTAATAGGTTCATATGCCCACCCCAGCCGGAAATTGATGCACCCCGTTCTCAATGGGTAGGGGCTGTGCCCATGCAACATCTGACAAACGCAATTCGCGGTATAAATGCGGAAATAGCGCGCCCCCGCGTGATGGTTCCCATTTCAGATCATCGCCAAACACATCGGTTTCTAGGCCCAGCAGCATCAGCGCGTCTTCATTCGCAAAATGCTTTGCCGCGGTCTCTGCGACCTGTTCAGCGGTTGAAAAATGTACAAACCCATCTGCGATATCAACGGGCGCACCGGTTGATACGCTGTTTTTGCGCAAGTCAGCCCATTCGGAGGCACGGAAAATCTTAAATATTAGCATGACAGTCACATGCAATGTCAGTTTCGCGAGGTCAAGCAGGCAATAGTCTTGGCGGGGTTCTGCTTGGTGTAGGCTTACCCGACGCACCCTTTGACAGACGGCCAAAAAAGAATGCACGATATCGTTAGAACTGCCACCGATAGAGGGGATGACTATGTTTACGCGATTTCTGACAAGTGCTGCGGCCTTGGCCATTACTGCAGGAATGTCTGCTGCAGAATATAAGCTAACCATTCTGCACACGAATGACTTTCATGCTCGCTTTGAGCCGATTTCAAAGTATGATTCCGGCTGCTCTGAAGAGAAAAACCTTGAGGGGGCGTGCTTTGGCGGCTCTGCGCGTTTGGTAAGTGCCGTGGGGGCCGCGCGTGAGCGAGCCGGGAACTCTATCCTTGTGGATGGCGGGGATCAGTTTCAGGGCACACTGTTTTATACCTATTATAAAGGTAAAATTGCCGCCGAGATGATGAATAAACTTGGCTATGATGCGATGACGGTCGGCAATCACGAATTTGATGACGGGCCGGAAGTTTTGCGTGGCTTTATGGATGCGGTTGATTTTCCGGTGTTGATGTCCAACGCTGATGTGTCTGGGGAGCCGCTGCTGGCAGGCACTTTGGCGAAATCGACTGTGATTGAAAAAGCGGGTGAGAAAATCGGCCTGATTGGTCTGACTCCGCAGGATACAGATGAGTTGGCCAGTCCGGGCCCAAATGTGATTTTCACAGATCCCAGCCATGCTGTGCAGGGCGAAGTGGACAAATTAACGGCGATGGGCGTGACCAAAATCGTTGTTTTGTCGCACTCGGGATATGACGTTGACCAACGTGTTGCGGCCAATACTAACGGGGTTGATGTAATCGTGGGCGGGCATTCTAACACCTATCTGTCAAATACCTCTGATCGGGCCAAGGGGCCATATCCAACCATGGTGGGGAACACGGCGATCGTTCAGGCCTATGCTTATGGCAAATTTTTGGGCGAGCTGAATGTCACCTTTGATGATGCCGGTGAGATTGTCAGCGCCCAAGGTGAGCCATTGATCATGGATGCGGCCATCACTGAGGATGCAGAAACCCAAGCGCGGATCACGCAATTGGCAGGTCCGCTTGAGGAGATCCGCCAAAAAGTCGTTGCCTTGTCGGCGGGTCTTATTGAGGGGGACAGATCAGTGTGCCGCGTGCAGGAATGCGCCATGGGCAACCTTGTCGCTGATGCGATGTTGGACCGTGTGAAAGATCAAGGCATTAGCATCTCGATTGCGAATTCCGGGGGGGTGCGCGCGTCCATTGATGAGGGCGATGTCACCATGGGCGAGGTGCTGACGGTTTTGCCATTTCAAAACACATTATCGACATTTGAGGTATCAGGGCAAACCGTGATTGATGCATTGGAGAATGGCGTCAGTCAGGTTGAAGAAGTGAAAGGACGCTTTCCGCAGGTTGCGGGGCTAAAGTTCACTTGGGATGCATCCATTGCCCCAAATGAAGGACGCATTCAGTCTGTTATGGTGATGATGCAGGGCGAATGGCGCGCGATAGATCCGGCGGCGACCTACGGTGTGGTGTCCAACAATTACGTGCGCGGTGGGGGGGATGGGTACAAGATGTTCCGCTCTGCGGATAATGTCTATGATTTCGGCCCGGATGTCGCCGATGTATTGGCAGAATATCTTGCGCAATCAGGTCCTTATGCACCCTATGTGGATGGTCGCATCACGCGTAAATAACACAGAGAATGAAACGAAAATCGGGCTTGGCAATTGCTTGCCCAGCCCGATGAATTCTGTTTTCACCACAAGGTTTGTTAGTCACCCGAGACGGGATCAAACGGAAATGCGCCGCCAAGTGTTGGATCGATTGGAGCGGGATCAAAGCTGAATGATCCGACAGTTTCATAGGCATCAACAACATAAGTGAGCGTTATTTCACTGGTGATTGTTATTGAGTGCTGGTCTCCGGCCTCCAGCGTGCCTGTTGTCCAGCTATCGTCGGGAGCGCCTGCCAGATGGGAGACTTCATCATCGTTCACAAAGGTGACGACATCGCCGGGTTGCACATATGAAATCTCTGGGAAAAATCCATCAGGAACCAGGATTACAAAGAAATTATTCGCCTGTGCGGGCAGCGCCATTCCGACGATCAACGCGGCGGTTGCAACAAGTTTATTGCGCAGCATGTTGCGCCTCCTATGTTATCAGTTCAGCACGCATTTGTGCCTGTCTCCGGGGAAGTATACGTTTGAAATAGGGCAAATATTGGGCATATCAAAAGTTTTTGATGGGGTTTTACACCGCTATTCGCAATTGATTTTCAACTTCCTTGAGTGAGTGTTTCAGGGCGTTCAGGGGCTTGGTTCTTTGGGTAAATAGGGGTCCAATGGAGGTGACTTCCTAGGGGACGAAAGATTCATCATGGCTGACCATACCTATTACGCACCAAAGGGCGGGTTGCCCCCACAGACGCAATTGCTGACCGATCGTGCGATGTTCACCGAGGCCTATGCGGTCATCCCAAAGGGCACGATGAGCGATATCGTGACGTCCAACCTGCCGTTTTGGGATAAGACGCGTGCTTGGGTGCTGTCACGCCCGCTGAGCGGCTTTGCAGAGACGTTTTCGCAATACATTGTTGAGGTTGCCCCGAATGGGGGCAGTCAACGGCCCGAGCTGGATACCCTTGCGCAGGGGGTGCTGTTTGTGGTCGAGGGCCAGATCACGGTGATGATCGAGGGCGATGAGCATGTACTCTCCGAGGGGGGCTATGCCTATCTGCCGGCAGGGTGTGATTGGACGCTGAGCAATAAAAGTGATGCGCATGCAAGGTTTCATTGGGTGCGTAAACGCTATGAAGTGGTCGAAGGCATTGATAAGCCGGAGTATTTCGTGACTTCGGACGCTGAGGTGGCCCCAACAGTTATGCCTGAGACTGAGGGGAAATGGGCCACAACGCGGTTTGTCTCCCCTGATGATATGCGCCACGATATGCATGTGAATATTGTGACCTTTGAGCCCGGTGCGGTAATCCCGTTTGCCGAAACACATGTGATGGAGCATGGTCTCTATGTGCTTGAAGGCAAAGCGGTTTATCGGCTTAATCAAGATTGGGTCGAGGTTGAAGCGGGTGATTATATGTGGTTGCGCGCCTTTTGCCCGCAGGCCTGTTATGCGGGCGGGCCGGGGCGGTTTCGCTATTTGCTCTATAAGGATGTGAACCGCCATATGAAGCTGGGTTAAGCGCAGGCTTAGGGGTGTTTTGATCCGGGAATTTTGGGGGTGGTCATTCCCGTTGAAAGCGGTTGAATTGCATTTAACGCAGTTTTCATGGAGTGGCCGATATGTCCCCCAAAAAGATCCGGGTTTTCATCAATGGTTTTGGGCGGATCGGGCGTACGGTTTTGCGTATTCTCAGCCAGGGAACGGCCTATTCAGACTTTGAAATCGTGGCGATAAACGACATTGAGCCGCTGGAAACCTGCGCCTATCTATTTGAATATGATAGTGTTTTTGGCACTTATCGCGGAAGTGTTGAAACCGATGAGGGCCATCTGGTGATCGACGGGCGGCGCATTGCGTTTTCTGGGCATCAAGACATCCAGACTTTGGACCTGTCGGACGTTGATCTGGTGCTGGAATGCACAGGCATGGCGGGGCGGCGCGCAGTGGCGGAACGGGGCTTGCAGGCGGGGGCCGGGGCGGTTTTGATTTCTGGACCATCGGATGAAGCGGATATCACGCTGGTGATGGGGGCAAATGAGGATGAGTTACGGGATCAAAAGATCATCTCAAATGCCTCATGCACGACTAACGCATTGGCACCATTGCTAAAAATCCTAGATCGCGAATACGGGTTAATCAGCGGGCATATGACAACGGTGCATTGCTATACGGCCTCTCAGCCGACAGTGGATAAACCCCGCGGAGACCTTGCGCGCAGCCGGGCGGCGGCCTTGTCTATGGTGCCCACAACCACCAGCGCGCAGCGGATGATTGATCAGGTTCTGCCCCATCTAAAGGGACGCGTAGAAACGCGTGCCATTCGGGTTCCCACCGCCAGCGTAAGCGCAATTGACCTTACAATTCAGACAGATAGACCGGTTACAGCAGCAGGTGTGAATCAGGTGCTAGAGGGGGAAGCGCAGCGCGCAAACATCCTTGGCTGGACCAACAAACCGCTGGTTTCCACCGACCTGAGAGCGCGCCCGGAGTCGATCATTCTGTCGGAGCATGAGACCTCTGTTTCGGTGGGGGGATTGCTGCGGGTATTTGGCTGGTATGACAATGAATGGGGTTTTTCGTGC
>CAXIAD010000019.1:0-39552 GCA_964021645.1 uncultured Cognatishimia sp.
GCGGGCTGTGTCCTCGATGGTGGAGGTGAAGTAGGCGGGCTCGACGTCGCCATCTGCGACAACGGGAAAGGTGCCGTCGGCATTCAGGGTGATTTGCTGGCCCGTTGCAAGGGTGACGGTGTCGCCTGCGGTGACAGCGATATCGTTGATATGGGTGACGGTTAGCACGCCGGGGGTCGTGCTGTTGTCATTGGTCAGCACGTCCATGGTGTGGGTGGTATTGGTGTAATAGCTGACCAGATCATCCTGCGCGACAATCGTGGTTTGCACAGAGCCGCCAGCGATCAACAGGTTGGTGTCATAGCTGGTATCTGCGGTATCCGCGACGCCGATGCGCAGGGTATTGTCGGCGCCGGGGGTAACGGTGGCGACAAAGGTGAGGGTGATGGTAAAGCCGTCCATCTCGGTGTTGAACTGGTCTGAGGTGTTATCAACATAGATGTTTTGCGTGTCGGTCTGGTTGATGTTGCCGATAGAAGCGCTGCCGTCGCCAATGGTGACTTGGGCTTGTACGCCGTTGACCCAAACACCGACCACGTCATTATACTGGGAGTTGGCGAATTCCGGGTATTCCTCGGATGAGAGTACAAAGTCGATGGTCAGCGTGTCGCCATCGGGCCGAAAGAGCACATCGAGATATGAGGCGTCATAGGTGTTGGTGCCAGCAATTGTGTTAAAGTCGGCGTGGTTGTCGACGCCGGAGGTATTGGTGGTCGTGCCTGATGAGATATTGGTGTTGGTGGTGCCGCTGCTATTGGTGAAGTCATCCACGTGGCCCGTTGACAGGATGACGCCGGAATCCGAGGGGGCGACGCCCGCGCTGGTGGTATCGGCACCTGTATAGATGCCCGAAGACAAATTATCACCGGTGTAGGTCGCGGAAAGAACGGTTGTGCCATCGCCAAAAATCTCATTGGCCATCGCGGTGGCATTGGCCGACACATCAATCGCAAGTTCGTTGGCAATCGCCATTTGGGCTTCTCCCGTATTCACAACCTAATAGGGCGCTGTTTTGGCGCGCTACGGGGTTAATGACGGGGAAATAAGGCGGGAATGTGCTAAATCTGGGTGATTTTTCAGAAATTAGAGACAAAATGTTGCTTTGGGCGGGATTGTCTCTGAATTGGCCGCCCCCGTGCAGGGACGCGCCGTTGTTTGGGCCAAAATAATCCTGCGAAATTGCAGGTTGCCGGGGGATACCGGCGCGCCCATGGCTGGGGCGATTTGGCGCTTAGCTGTCGCGGCTCAGTTTTTCAAAACGGGGGAGCATTGCGCTGAAATCTGTGCCTAGGCCGCCCTCGTTCTCAACAAATTGCTGATATAGCGCCATCGCCTGCGCACCCATGGGGGTGGCCGCATCGGCGGATTCGGCGGCCTGTTGGGACAGGCGCAGATCCTTGAGCATAAGTTCGGAAGCGAAACCGGGTTTGTAATCATTGTCAGCCGGGCTGGCAGGGCCAACACCGGGGGCAGGGCAATAGGCATTCATTGTCCAGCTATAGCCCGAGGAGGTGGAGACCACGTCAAACATTTTCTGGCGATCAAGACCCAGTTTATCGGCAAGGGCAAAGGCCTCGCATGTGGCAATCATGGTGACGCCAAGGATCATGTTGTTGCAGATTTTGGCGGCTTGGCCAGCACCAGCGTCGCCGCAATGCACGGCCTTTTGCCCCATGATGTCAAACAAGGGTGCGGCGATGGCAAAGGCATCCGTGCTGCCGCCGGCCATGAATGTGAGCGTGCCAGCAGAGGCCCCGCCGACGCCGCCTGAAACGGGTGCATCAACAAAGTGCAGGCCAGCAGCGGTGGCATCTGCTGCCACGGCGCGCGCGCTTTCAACATCAACTGTCGAGCAATCAATCAGCGTGGCCCCGGTGGGCATGGCTGCAAGAACCTCGGTAGCGACGGCGCGCAAGATTGCCCCATTGGGCAGCATGGTGATGACCACATCCGCACCCGTTGCAGCAAGTGGGCCGCTATCGGCCATGGTGACGCCGTCAATCGCGACGTCTGCCATGTCATAGCCGGTGACGGTGTGGCCTGCTTTGGCGAGATTGGCCGCCATCGGGCCGCCCATGTTTCCAAGTCCGATGAAGGCGATATTCATGGCCGTTGTCATTGGGGAGTCTCCTGTGTCAAATTCGGTAAGCTTGGCGTTTCGGTTTCAACCTGAAACGCATTATTCAAAGCGTAGTGTGGCGTCGCCCAAGGGCATAAGCATTTTTGTGACGGCCATATCTGGTAGTGCATCAAGCGAATGTTGCCACTGTGGTTTGCGGTCTTTGTCGATGATCGCGGCACGAATTCCTTCGAGGAAATCACCATGTTCCATCGCACGGTAGGTAAAGCGGTATTCCTGTTCAAGGGCAGGGCGAATATCGGTTTTACTGGCGCGTGAGCGGCGGATGATTTGCAAGGCGGCCCCCATCGCGAGGGGGGAATTGCGCGACAGTTTTTTCAAGGTATCGCGGGCGAAATCACTGTCGAGGCCCCGCAGGGCAATCACCACATCAATGAGGGTATCACCGGCAAAGGCCGCGTTAATTTCTGCTGTGTTATCAGATATATCAGGCGCGGGCGTTGTTTGTGCTGCATTCTCTATCAGGGAGAGATCGGCAGTGGTTTCCAGGGCTGTTATTATGGCGGGCCAGGCACCTTCCGGGATGTAATAATCTGCAAAACCGACGTGAATGGCAGTGGCGGCATCCATGCGCCCCGCTGTCAGGCCAAGGTATTCGCCAAGCCGCCCCGGCGCATGGGCCAGAATGAACGAGCCGCCTACATCAGGCACAAGACCGATGCCCACCTCTGGCATGGCGATTTGGCTGCTATCGCCGACAACGCGGTGCGATCCATGACAGCCCACACCAACGCCGCCGCCCATGGTGAAACCCTGCATAAAAGCGGCCACAGGTTTGGGAAAGGCAAAGAGTTTGGCATTCATGCGGTATTCATCGGCCCAGAATTTTTGCCCAAAACCAAAGTTGCCAGAGGTGCCCGTTTCATAGAGCTCGGCGATATCGCCACCCGCGCAAAAGGCCCTGTCGCCCGCTGCGTCAATCACCACAATTTTCACGGCGTCATCGGTGGCCCATTGATCAAGGGCCGCCTCGATTGCTGCGCACATGTCATAGCTCATGGCATTAAGGGCTGCTTCGCGCGTGAAGGTGATGCGGCCTGTGGGGCCGATTTTGCGGATATTAATGTCGGACAAGCGGTCGCTCCGATTTGGGTGTTGAGGGCAGGGTGGCGAGGGTTACGCCGACAGCATCTGGCGCGCGATGATCATGCGCATGATTTCATTAGTGCCTTCGAGGATTTGATGCACGCGCAGATCGCGCACGATTTTTTCGATTCCATAGTCGGCAAGATAGCCATAGCCACCGTGCAATTGCAGGCACCCATTGGCAACATCAAAGGAAACATCGGTGACCATAAGTTTCGCCATGGCGCAGAATTTGCTGGCGTCATGGGTACGGTTATCCAGTTTCCACGCTGCTTGGCGCAGAAAGATGCGGGCGGCCTGAAGTTTGGTTTCATATTCAGCGAGACGGAATTGCAGGGCCTGAAACTGGTCGATGGTTTTGCCAAATGCCTTACGTTCGGACATATATTGCAGGGTGAGGTCGAGGGCGTTTTGCGCACCACCCAAGGCACCAGCGGAGATGTTCAAACGCCCGCCATCAAGACCCGCCATTGCATAGCTAAAGCCTTTGCCTTCTTCGCCAATCAGGTTGTCTGCGGGCACGGCGCAATCGTCAAACTGCACCTGTGCGGTGGGTTGCGCGAGCCAGCCCATTTTCTCCTCAAGCGCGCCAAAGCTAAGGCCGGTGCTACCTGCCTCAACCACAACGGTTGAGATGCCTTTGGGGCCATCGTCACCGGTGCGCACCATGGTGACATAGGCGTCAGAATATCCGCCGCCTGAAATAAATGCCTTGGTGCCATTCAGGGAATAGCCCGCGTTGGTTTTGGTCGCGCGGGTTTTTAGGGCCGAGGCGTCGGAGCCTGAGCCGGGTTCTGTGAGGCAATAGGAATAGATTTTATCCATTGAGCAGAGTTCAGGCAGCCATTTTTGTTTGGTTTCTGGCGAGCCGAATTTGTCGATCATACCGCCGCACATATTGTGGATCGACAGAAAGGAGCCAACAGCGGGACAGGACATCGCAAGGGCCTCAAACACCAAGGTCGCATCAAGGCGCGAGAGGCCGGAGCCGCCATATTCCTCGGAGACATAAAGGCCGCCGAAGCCCAGCTCTGCCAATTTGGGCCAGAGGGATTTTGGAATTGTGCCGTCTTTTTCCCATTGGCGCGCAAAGGGGGCGATGTGCTCTTCACCAAAGCTTTTGGCCATGTCGAAGATGAGGGTTTGTTCTTCGGATAGGGCGAAATCCATTTGGTGTCTCCATCTGGGAAAAATACAATTGAACGATTGTTAAATTATACAAATCTTTCAGGAGTGTGTCAGGTGGAAAATTGCAGGTAGAAATACCTGCTTTGTGGGGTGTTTTGGGCGGTTGGTGTGCGTGTAGGTGCGCATACAGGGGCGAAAGAACGGGCTGAACTGGCGTTTGGGGCCGGTTGAGAAGATGTGTGGTTTGCGGGCAATATTTGTGTGTGGGGGTAATATGATACCGCAATTGAGGGTGTGCCAAAGAGGGAATTTGGGAGTGGGTCAGGCAGGGTTTCGCGTCGAGGTAATGCAATCAGAGACTGAAATTGGATGTGTGGTTAGGAGTTTGTGTTTGGCGGGGCGTTATTGAGCATTACTTGGGTGTTGGATGTGGTTAATGGGAAAATATTAGGTGAGGAGAGCCACCTATATAATTGATAAATAACAAAAACAAATCAAGTTATTGAGGTCGATGAATTGATCAATATGCTGTCGGGCGTAATCGGATTTGCGGTCCATTTTGCAGACAGAAATTCTACGTTAGATTGAATATTATTTTACCAAATGTGAAAAGATTAAATAATTGTGTAGATTTTTGAAAAACTCAAGTGTAACCATTAGTTGTATTGCGAATAGAAACTTCACCATTTGATTGATAAGGGAGCCTCTATAGATGGCGGGCGTGCGGATTGATTTTTCATCCCAAACTAATGTCGATAGAGATCAATCGATTGTGCCGCTGTTGACGATGCTTTCCCCCACTCAACGAACACGTTATGCAGGTGGATATGGCATTTGCTTACTTCATAAATGCGACCCCAATCCGCATGGCGGTGAACCTCAACGCAGCGTTTCACAACCATCCGTTGCAGCAATTCGACATCACAAAAACCGAGCCCCCAGATTACATTTTGAAATACGAATCCTGGCCAGCGCGCATCAGCGCCTTTCCAGATCGCAATGTATTTGGCGCAGATCGTCGCGTGAATGCCGTGACAGTGTTCATCGATTCACACACAGCTCCGCTGGTTTACAACGTCCGCTCGGCTGTTTCGACGACGATGGATCTGTATTTCTACGTCCGCAGCGATTCAATCATCGGGGTGGATATGACCGGGGATTCCTCGCAGATTCACGTCACCCCATGGACAGAAGGTGCCGCCAGCGAGTTGAAACTCCAAGGGCAAATACGCGGCGCGACACCTCTCTGGAGTGGCTGAAACCAGCCTCTGCCCTTTTTGTAAATTCGAAATTTTCAGAACAACGGCGCATCAATTGTGCTGCCGTGGGAGCGCGCGCATGAGTTCACAGCTTCGCATTATCAACTGGAAACCCGACCAAATTGTCCCGGACTTAAATACCGGCCAACTGCCGTCGCTGAAACCTTCTACCGCGAAACAGAACTTTTTGCCCTATTCTCAGAGCGTCGCGCGCGACCCCTCAGGACCACATAATCCAATGGTCTGGGGCGAGGTTAATACGCTGATCATTAAGCCCAGCTCTGGCGGGAAAACCCAAGTTTACAACGGATTAAGCGACCCAAAAGAGGCCGCGCCAAACACCGAGCTACTTTTGTGGGTATTCCCAGAGTTCTTGGTCTTTTCACAGTTCAACAAGCAGCTCGGGGGCAAAATCCACCCGAGCTAACAACCCAAGCGGCATTTAAAGCCGTCTAACAGAGAGGAAGTCCAACATGGCAACTGCATATTTCGTCAACGGTAGCCCAACAGATGTTAAAGTTACACTAAACGGGGGTGATCAAAACAAATTGGATCCGATCTCTGTCTCAGGTGACGGCAAGGCCGTTAGCGGACCTGCATGGGGCGCATCTATTAAGGCATTCCCAAGCTCTGATGTTTTTGGCGGTGACAATTCCAACAACGAAGTTCTGTTCCACTCTGAGCAGCGCCAAAAAACCCGCCGCTACCGCATCACATCAGATGTTTCCACGGTTCTGGACCTGTATTTCTTCATGTTTGAAGATTCAATCGTGGGCGAAGATCAAACAGGTGATTCATCAAAAATCACCATCGAACTGGTTGAAAGCCAAGACTAATCCAAACCCTTTGGTTTAATCGTTGAACGCGTCACTGCGTTCACATGGCTCTGATCGGGTGATTTTTGATCCCGGTCAGAGCCAACGCAAATTCATGCGCCCCTTTGGGGCCTGGTGGGGTAATGGCTATGGCTGACACGTATTTTCTGAACGGCACTGTGAGCGGAATTCAGATTGTCCTGAACGGGGGGGCGTCGCGATCGCTATCACCGTTGGATTTACAAAATGCCAGCCTAGACATGACCACAAAATTTGGCCTTGCGGCGGCACCCCGTGTTGACGTGCTTGGCTTTGGTGAAAACGAGGTGCGCGTCACGATTGGCGGGCCGACCTATATTTATGACGTCTTTGTCTCTGCACCGGTGACGAACGTCTTGGATGTGCAGTTTATCGTTTATGAAAATGACATCCAGCCCAAGAACACAACCCAAACCGATGGTTTCGAAATACGGCGCAGGCAGGCTGATATGGCCGCGGCGCAGGGCGTTAGCGGAGTTTAGCAAAATGGCACAGAATGTCGAACAATCAATGACTTCGTTACGCGCAGCACCCGCAGTCATCGCAGATGAACACGGCGATGACATATCATTCACAAGGCGCGCAACAGACGCCACGGCCACATTGTATTCGGCTAGTAATAATGCAGTTGGGGACGGTAATCGCGCGCTGATTTATTACTATTTATTCACGGGAAACGCCCCTGATGAGACGCTAAGTCTGGCGCAGAGTTTCGACAAGGTTGGGGCCTATGTTTTTGTCGATCAAGACATGGATCCGGCCGCGTTATTGGCAGAATTGAACGCAGTGCTGAGCCAAGAGGGCACCAGTTATTCGCGATTGGTGTGGCGTGTCGAGGCGGGGACGTTTGAGATTGTCACTGCCTCTTCGGTATCGGCGGTGGCGCAGGATGTGGCGCTGTCGGTGGGCAGTTGGCAGGTACAATTTCTGCGCAACACGACACTGATGCTTGATCCTGATAGTTCCTCGATCCGTATTGCCAAGGCCT
This sequence comes from uncultured Cognatishimia sp., assembly GCA_964021645.1. GTDB lineage: Bacteria > Pseudomonadota > Alphaproteobacteria > Rhodobacterales > Rhodobacteraceae > CANLDA01. The sequence goes on from CAXIAD010000019.1 coordinate 7,456, forward strand.
CAAGCGAGGAAACGATATTGGTGCGGGTTGTGCAAAATGGATTGCCGCAAGCTGTTGGCACGCGACCCGAAGAGGTTGTGTTGCCGTTCTCTGGTGTTCACCGTGGCGCGCTGACGTTTGCGTGGGATTGGGGGCATTATGAGCTGGGGCAATTGTTTGGTGGCTCGCAGCGGGTGTTTTATGGCAGCACCGCTGAAGACGCCAAAATCGCGCATTACCCGCTGTTTACACCTGCGGCTGATCCAGGCGTCATCCGGGCGCGTGATTTGTATTTTAATGTATATTTCCAGCCGCTTGCACCGCTTGATGATTTACGCACACGCATGGCATTGGACCTGAATGAGCAAAATGCACTGACGTCGAATTACCTGTCCAGCACGACAAATGCACAGGTATCGTTGTCACCTGTGGCCCCTGCTGTGCAGAATTTGACGGCCGGATTCGGGTTTGCACGCAACACGGGGCAGCAGGAATCCGATCGGTATTTATGCCCGGTCGGCGAGTTTGAGGTGAGCCTGCTTGGTGCCAGTGAGGGCGAAGAACGGGTACAAATCCGTAGTGGTTTGGCGGGTACGGAATATGTTTTGGTTGAGCCGGGGGATCGGCTGTCGTTTGAGGGCGGTAAACCTGCCTTGGCGCGTGATTATCAGCCCGAAGGTGGTTCACCGACGACATTGGTGAATGAGCTAACCACAAGCTGGGTGCGGGTTTTACGCCAGAAAACCGAGACAGCTGTCGTTGACGGCGTTGAAGTAGTGAATACCAGTTATTGCGCGCAGGCCTCGTCCTCGACCTATTTTGGGTCTGAATTGGACGCCGCCAAAGCCCGCTATGAATTCCCGATTGCCGTGGGTGCCAGCCTGTTGCAATTCAAACAACCAACCGAGGAAGTGGCCTTTCCGATGCTGCCCTATGGCGGGGTGTTTTTTGAAGACGAGGAAGAGGGGATTAATAACCCAAATCCTGACCTGTCTGCGCAGAATCTGGCCTCAATTGAGCGACAGATAGTATCACCGGACCGTCGCGACACGTTGCAACCGTTTTTCAGCACAGATTACGGGCCGATCTTTTTTGATACCTCGACAAATCATGCTTTTGATGGCGGCTATGCGCGCACGCCGCTTGGGCTATTGGCGGGGCTAAACAAGGTTGATGGTGGCACGCCGCCGGCGGGAACGATCAACCGAATTGTTCTGGCGCGGAGCCCACAAAACCCAGATCAATTCTTGCAATTATCCTCAAACGCCGATGGCAATAATGTGGTTAATCCCATTTTTTCCAACACGGTTTTGAATGACAATCTGTTTATGGTCGCCACTGACCCCGCCGCGTTTGAGCCTTTTGACAGCGAAATCAAATTGGGTGATTTCACCTTTGATGTGCAGCTAGGCAATGAGGAAGATAAGGCGATCTCTATCTTTAAGTTTGTGCCCGGTGTGTCGGCGCGCAAGCTGATTGAAGATGACAACACATGGACGACACTGACCGGCACGGCACCCAATTCTGAGGTGCAGGCACGGTTGCAGAAATATATACAGGCCGCAGATGAGGGCGGGGAGCTTTTCGCTGCCTTTAGGCGCACGCTGGATGATCCGAATTGGAACGGTATTTTGGTGTTCAACTGTCCGTTGGATTACAGCGAGTTGCCCTTGGATATTCAGATCCTGCTGGGTGGCATCAAGGGCCAGTTGCGGGCGCATCATTTCGGGGTGACGATCAACCGCGTTGGGGACAGTTCTGGCAGTCTTTCGGTTGAACACAGCTCCCTTTTTGCGGTGATTAACTATGATGCCCGCAAGCTAGATCCGCCATATACGCCCAAGGATTCACCGCCAGAATCCTATCCAGATTTCCGGGTTATGCTGTTGAATGTGGAATATGCCAATAGCAAATTGGTGGTGTTTGATTCGCAAATTGCATTTAGTATCAAAGAGTTGTTCGGCAGTTCAGTCACGTTAAAGGTCGCGGCACCAATTGATTACCCCGAGTATGGCACCATCGTTATCAACGGGGTTTACACCCTGCATGAGGATGGCACTGGGTCACTTTTATTCTCAACCAAAAACCCGCGCAGCTATGTCTATGATGCGACGGGCGACAAGTTTACTGCATTGGTCGCGCAATCGGTCACCGAGGCAACACTTGTCCCGGTTACACGCAAAGCGGGCGAGGGCGATTGCGAAGTTGTGGCCAGTTCGGCGTTCCGTTTGGATGGGTTATTGGCGTTCAAAAATGGGATTGCGGGCGACTTATTTTCCTACGGGGATGTCACGGGCGACATGCCGGACAAAGGGCTGGCGATCAGCGGCTACAGCTTTGATATGAAGACCTGCATAACGGCAGAAAATAAGGCCTCTTTGATCGGGGGGATTCCGACGAATTTGGCCGGTGTCAAAGTGGATCAGATGCTAAGTGCGGCCCGCGACAACAGCTTTGAGCGGACATTTCCGGGGATGATACAGGCGGTTTTACCCTCACAAGAAGGGCTAACGCCAAGCGAAATCGGCGAATGGCAGGTCAAAACGGGCAAAGAAGCCCATGAGGGTGCCCCGCGTTATAGCCTGCAATTTGAGGTGCCTTTGGGCACGTTTGGCTTGTTGTCTTCGTTTAAGTCCGATTTGACGGCGACGCTGTTCATTGGCTGGGATCCAACGACGACGGACCCCAAAAAACAGGTCGGGGTTATCCTAAAACTGCCTGCTGAAATCGCTGGTCCCAAAGGGTTTATGTTTCAGGGGATTATCAGTTCCAGCTTTGGTTATGTGCAGCTTGACCGGTTCAAATTCGGTGATACGACCTATGTGTCGATGCTGCGGTTTATGCATTACCAAGGCATGCTGCTGAACTTTTTCCTGAGTTATAGCATTGGACCCAAGGATTTAGGAATCTTTGGCGGACCAGGTGATCCGGGCGGGAATAATTCGATTTTCTGGGTTGGGAAATCCACCGATAGCGACTGGAAAGGGCCAACCGTTAGTGTGACGTTGGTTGACGCGCCCTCGGCGTTTTTGGGGCGATCCTATGATATCAAAACCGATCCGACCGATCCAAATGTGATTGATGCGGTTTATGATAAGCTAAATCTGCTAACGGATAAAACCGTTGAGGATGTGGCGAAAATTATCTTTGCCAATCTTGATATTTACAATTCTGACGCGGGGATCGTTTTTGCCCTGCAATTCAAATTCAAGAGCCTGAAGCTGACAACTGTGCTGCACGATTCCAGCTTTTACGGTTTGCAAATCGAAATCAAACCGGAAAAGAAAAAGGACGATAAGGACAAGGATAAAGATAAGGGAGCGGGTAAGGGCACCGATGTCGCCGAGGGCGGTGAGAAAGAGGACAAAGGGTTCCTGTCCAAGGTGAAAGGTTTCACCTTTACAATCATTTACCGAAAAGTCAGTGATCAGGTTGGCGTGTATTCTGCCGATATTTACCTTGATCTAGGGACGATTCCGTTAGGCCCGGTGATGTTGTCGCTGCCCAATTTCAGCATTTCAATCTGGACAAATGGGGACTGGCGTTTCGCCATTGGCTGGCCGTTCAACGGATCAAGCGCGCATCCGATTACGGCGCAATTTCAGGCAGGACCGCTGCCAGTTATTGTCAAAGCAGGGTTTTATCTTGGCAAGCTAAGTAGTGCCGCTGCACCGGACCAATTTGGCAATGATTTCAACCTGATTTGGTCCTTTGGTCTGGGTGTTGCCGGGGGGATCGGCAAAGAATGGAAGCAAGGTCCGCTTAAGGCGGGTGCGAGCCTGATGCTGGGTTTGACAGTTGAGGGATTCCTTGCGTCGTTCACGGGTAAAATGACGGAAACCGGGGTCGATTACTGGTGGTGGGGCGTGAGCCTGTCGCTGACCGGGAATGTGTTTGGCAAGGTTGATTTCAAAATCATCGCGGTTGATATTTCTTTGACGATCACCATCACCTTTGCCTTTGCGATTGAGACGGCGCATTCCTCGCCTGTTACGTTGACCGCCGAGGTTGTGGCGAAGGCGTCCATCAAGATTGTATTCGTCAAGATATCCTTCTCGTTCAAAGCCAAGCTTGAGATATTTAGTGGCACGTTCGGCAGTGGTGCTGCGGTCGCGAAACTAAGTGGGCCAACGCCAAAAGCAGTCAATTCGGGCAAACCGTTGCATGCGGATGCGTTAGTTGAGGAAATGTCGTTCTTTGCGATGAATCCGATGATGTCGGCAGGGTTGCGCATGCCAGGTCCGTTGTTTGTTCGCAGCCCTGCGGATCGACAGACCATTGCATTGGGATTTGTGTTGCAGCCGACCTCTGTTGCGACCGCGGATAGTGCTGCTGATTGGGCCCCGCAAGGGGTTGCGACACTTGTGGTGGAATCCGGGGATATGACATCGCCGTTTGGCATGCTTTCGACGGAGTTGGCAGGGTGGCTTGTACATACTTATGGCGGCGAAAGCGCTGATTTTCATACACAATTAACGGCTGCGGCCAAGGCGTTGCAGGACGGTGCGTTTGATCGTTCGCAGGTCATGACGGCAATGTCTGATTGCTTTAACTTTGTGATTGGCTCTACCGTATTCACCGAAGAAACCGCCGTTGTGGCAATGGCGATGCCCGACAGTTTGGGCATCGTTTACAATGACGCGCCAGCATATAATGTTTCGCTAAAAGACCGCGTCGAAAGCTTTGCCCATCTGCGTTTGCCAAGCAATTATGCCGATATTGTCGCGGGGTACTTCGGCGGTGGTTTGGTTGCACAAGCAGAGGGGGAAACTGACGAATCCACTGCGGCCTTGGTATTTGATGAATATTTCAACATGTTGGGTCAGCAAGCCATTCAGCTGATGATCGAGACGGGTGCGCCTGATCTGGATACGGCATTGAAAGAGATCGACATTAACGATCTGGGCGGCTTTGTCTCGCGCTTTTTGATGGGCGGTGTGCGCCTGCCTGATCCGCGTAATGATAATAAGCTAGAGGGGATGTATGTTCTGACGGGGCAACAGTTCCCGCTTGAGAAAAACGGCGATGATTGGGTGCTATCGGCCCAATTGGTTGCCAGCGGCGTGACGCCGGATTGGATTAGCGTTCAGGATGGCACGATGTCCAGTCTTGAGGCCGCAATGGTGCATACAACTGGCCCGGCGACACCGCCTTGGACCGTGGGTGCGCTGCGGGCATTGGCAGAAAAGCCGATGATATTCCCGCTCAATAACATCAACACATGGACGACGGCAGCGGGTGACAAAAACATCATCACAACGCTCTCGGAGGATGTTGTTTTTGCCATGCAGGATTGGCGCGAAGAGACCGGTGCGAGCACTGGACCATGGCTAGTGCAGGAATTGGTCGGCGGTGAAACCGATCAGGATCAACAGGTCGATCTTGCGGATGATGGTGCGCCGTGGGAGGCCACAAGCACGCTCTTATTGCCGATCAGACTTGCGGCGATTCCCGACCCTGAGGCGGTTGAACCGGGCGCAGTTCTAAAGGATGTGTTCTCGCTGTTGGGGACGGATGAGGCCAATCGTGCATCATTGCAGGCCTTGTTGGATGCTGTCAGTGCTGGTGGTGAAACCATTGGTTCCATTGATCTTTTGGTTAGTGAAAGCCGCGGAAATTGGGTTTCGGCAACCACGCCCAAGGTTTTGGTGCGCACAGATTTATCAACCAACAGCACGCCCGACGGGGTCACGGCCGCCGTTGGGGACGCGCTTGAGGAAAATCCAGCGGATGTTAGCAGCCTGAACTGGGCAAAACCGGGCATGGGGGGCGATCAGCTGCCACGGTTCCTGCGTTTGGTTTGGGAAGTGTCGGTTGTGCATAGCAGCGGTTTCTATCTGCAAGTCGAAGACATTGATCTGACGATGTTTAACGACGGCCCGGCCAACCTGATGTTGGTTGTGCAGTTTGGGTCAAACGCATCGACAGTGCGTACAGCCCCCTATCAAAATGCCCTCGTTGGGGCCGCGCCGGAAGGTGGCAAAGCGATATTCAGCACGCTTGCGAATGACGCGCAGGGCACCCCTGTCAAAGCGTCAACCGCGGCCTATGCGGGTGGCTCTGTCGGATGGTCGATCCGTTGGGACAATGCCCCCGATGAGGCGGATGCTGCCAGCGGAGATTTCCTGCAAGGGCTGTATCAAATGGTCAGTTACCGAGTCGATACGGTCAACGGCAATGCGGTTGATACCCCGTGGAGTCGCCCCGTCAGCGCACAGGACGAGAGCGAGAAAAGCGCGACCTCTACGACGTGGAACTACTCGCGTGCGTTTGAAACGGCCCCCTATGTGGGTGGCGAAAACCGGTATGCGGCGATTGACGATACCTTTGGTGTGCAAATCTCGATTGAGGATACATTTGGGAACACGGTTCCCCCCTCTTTGATGGCAAACGCGGACCTGAAGGTCGTTTATAACGACGATATCCTTGGCCTTGGGGATTGGTCCGGGGCGCAGGCCTATTATCAAGTGGAGCAGAACAGCGGCGTCGAATTCCAGCTATTGCTTTCTTATGATCCGGCGACGGTTCAAGACAGCGAAGGCAACGTCAACAAAGACCTGCTGAAGGTCACAATCGAACTGTACAGCAAGGTGTTGGATCAGTTAAGCGACCAACCAAATACAACCGCAGGCATAGAAACAGGGGGCATACTGGCTCCGGCGGTACTGGATACGCTCCGCTCTGGTGCAAGCGTGATATCTGGCCTAGCCAGCTTTGTGCGACCACTCTTGGAATGGTTGCAAGCGGGTGCGACGGGTGATGCACCAGCGCCTGTTATGTTGGCGATCGAATTGGATAAATCACAGCCGGCAAACTGGCCGGGAGATTTGCAAGAACTGGCCGTTAGGTTATTGTTGCACCGGGCTGATGTGCCAGATGCGATTGCCCAAAAGGCACCGCAAGTCCGCCAGGTTACATCGCCAATCCAACCTGTTGAGGACAGCGGCAAAAAGGGTGATCCGTCCGGGCTTACCAGCTTTGCCGACAAGTATGAATCCGCGTTCTATCCGTTTAATGGCGATGTCGGGGCGGTGAAGGTGGCCACTGGGTTAAACAGTGATCTTACCAACCGAAACTTTGGTCAGCGCAGTATTTGGTTGCAGCGTTGGGGTGAAGGTGTCGGCACCGAGGTCGAGATTTTGAACGATGAAGATCACAAACCGATCTTTTATGCGCCCCCGCCGCTAAGCCGTCAATTGATCACCCGCGAAGTGCATGACCTGAAGGATTATGACAATCCCATCGACAAGGAAAAGGGCTACGATCTGGTTGATCGCGTGTTTAATGCCACCGATATGGACCGTTGGGGAGAGTTTTTCCTCTCGACCGTAGAGACGATTTTCCGGCCAACAATGGCCCCTGCGGTTGCGGACCGGTCCAGTCTTGCGGATGAGTTGTATGATCCATTTGTGCACAACAAGGAGTCACTTGCTGGATCGATTTCGAACACGATAGAATTTGTCTATGACGAGCCTGAAGGCACTGGTGATCCTAGTTCCGCCAAGGCGGTTTGGCGTCAAGCCTTGCTGCGCACATTGGAGAATGATTACGGGTTCTCGACGTTAACGCAGCTAGAAGCACTGGTTAATCTGAATGGCCCGATTGAGCCAGACGGAGATGCGCAGTTCCCGCCACAGTTGTATGGCGCTGTTCAAGTGCCGGGCACCGCGGAAGGGGACAAGTTGCCCTATACGTTGACGCCTGCGACGCTTCCGTTGGTGCAAACCACGGATGAGCAGAAAAACTGGTTGAATTTTCTCGTGTCAGCACGAGATCCTGCCGCGCAACGTGCGTTTAATCTGGACCTCAACTATGAGGTCAATCAGGTGGAGCATAATCGCGATGGGACGGCGTCTGATCGGGGCTATGTGCCCTCAAATTGGTTGACGTTCATTCTGCAACAGAATCCAGCATCAATGCCGCAAGGGCAGGACAACACGCTAACCCAACCGGTGGGTGATACACGCATTCCCATTCCACTGCGCAGCTATCCGCCCTTGCCGAAATTACAGGCCACCAATGCGGTTCAGGCCAAGGATATCAACGCGATTTCCGATGCGATGAAATGGACGTTTGAGTTGCAAGTTGAGAGGTCACCCGCGGATCAGGATTCATTGAATCTGTCTCTGACTTTCAATGTGTTGCAACCATTGCTAACCAGTTTAGCAACCGAGCAACTGGTTAGTGGAGAACGCAATCCACCTGAGGATTTGTTCGATGCACTGGCGCGTTTTGTATATGAATATCCGCAACTTAAGCCGGAAATTGACAAAATCCCTACGGATGGTGGACCAGAGTCAGTTGCTGCACTAAAGGAGTTCAGCAGGATCATCGCCGGGGCGGCCTCAACTTGGCAGGATTGGCAACCGCCTGAGCCACCTAAGGGCGGTTTATTGAAAGCCTCACCCACCACCGATCTGGAGGTTTGGCATTACGAAATTCAGGATGTTGAGGCGAGCGAGGATCTGCAACTTAAGGTGGTTTGGTCCCGCAGCGAAAGCATGCCGCAATGGCCGGAAATTCGTGATTATGCGCTAAAATCAAATTCAGGTGACACAGCGATCTATTCTCCGAAAGATGGGAAATCACTGCGTACGTTGAATATGAGTTGGGAAAATTTGTATGTTCTGGACTATCAGAATGTTCAACCCAGTGCGTTTACAGAGCGTAACCGCAACCTTGCAGAGCCGCCGCAGGAGACCAATCCGAACTTTGTTTACCGGACAGAAACGGTTTCCTGGCCGACCCCAATTGTGCCTTTGATCAAGGTTGCAGAAGAAATTGTGATTGAGTCAAAAACGGAATTGGCTGAGGCGATTAAGGGAATGTTGGTGCAACTCACCACCGCTCCGAAAGATGCAAAAACCAATGACACCAACCCGCCGTTGGAAATCGAGAGTTCAATCGACTACCGCTATGAGGTTATGGCAAATGGCGGCGATGGTGTGTATAGTTTGCTGCCTGTGTTCCTTGTGAGTGACAAGGTTGATGCCGGAAATGAGCAGGCATTGGCAGATACAATCGCGGCGAATTTGTCGAAATGGCACAGCGCCACGGGGGCACAATCCAACAATAGCAGCCTGAAATTCTTGATGACTGTATTCGCCACAACCATCGTCACCGAACAGGACAGGTTGCCGCTGGTGCAGTTCCAGCAACTGGTTATTACGGTGCCAGATGATGACGCCGGATGGTGGTAGGATTGCGTCGTAGGCGGTGAATGTCGCCTAAGGCGGGCCTGCTTTTGCGCAGGTGCCGCGGTTGGTTTGTGGCGGGGTTAAGTGACCTGGCCACAGATGAAATGGGGTACTGCTGGAACCCAAGAGACTTGCAGTGCTGGTATTGCAGAGTGAAGATGTTAGGAAATGGCTGCTGGCATCAAAATGCTAGGCAGAAAGTTCTTGCCAGTCTTGTAGGATGTCGCCACCAAAGAGATCCTCATAGGAGGTGTCGTCCAGACCCAAACAGGGTGTCAGGTTTTCAAAACTGCGGAAAACGCTGACCTCAACGTCATCTGACAGGGCTGCAAAATTCTGGAAAATCCGCGACGTTGCAAAAGCCAGATCTGACGGTGCAAAGACAAGGCATGTCATCTTGATTTTATGGGTAGCGGACGCGCGTTGATAGCCACCCATCACTGCGTGAATGCGCGAGAAGTCCAAATCAGTTTCAACCATCCCACTAAGATCAATCACCTTGGTATAGCTGATCGGGAGTTCGGTATTTGCAACATGGTGAGCCGAAAGCGCAAGCACCTCTGATTGTCTCACTGATCCAAAATACTGAATCAAGATGGCCTTATGTTCTGGTAGGAGGCGGAATTTGACGGACATAAGTTTCCCCACGCGGTAGCGCATATTTGTATATTGGGTAATATTTTGACCATGTAAACAAAAAAAGCTCGCGCAATTTATGCGCGAGCCAATTAGTTTTATCAATTGGAATTTAGTCCATCGCTTTGAAGTTGAACTCGCCACCTTCTTTGATGCCTGAGGGCCAGCGCGACGTAATTGTTTTGGTGCGCGTGTAGAATTTGAACGAGTCGGCACCGTGTTGGTTAAGGTCGCCAAACATCGATTTTTTCCAACCGCCAAAGGTGTGGTACGCCAATGGCACTGGGATCGGCACGTTGATGCCGACCATGCCAATGTTTACACGGTGCGCAAAGTCACGCGCTGTGTCGCCATCACGTGTGTAGATCGCTGTGCCATTGCCATATTCGTGGTCCATGGCAAGTTTGAGCGCCTCTTCGTAGGATTTTGCACGCACACAGGATAGAACGGGGCCAAAGATTTCTTTGGTGTAGATGTCCATGTCGGTTGTGACGTGGTCAAAGAGGTGTGGACCAACAAAGAAGCCGTCCTCATACCCTTGAAGAGAGAAGTCACGGTTATCAACGAGCAAGGTCGCGCCTTGATCAACACCGGTTTGGATCAGACCCAAAATGCGTTCTTTGGCAGCACCCGTTACAACCGGGCCGTAATCAACGTCTTCGCCAGCAGTGTAGGGGGCAACGCGCAGTTTTTCGACGCGAGGGATCAGTTTTTCCATCAGGCGGTCAGCAGTTTCCTCGCCAACAGGAACAGCAACCGAGATTGCCATGCAGCGTTCTCCTGCCGCGCCAAAGCCAGCACCAACCAAGGCGTCGGCAGCTTGGTCCAGATCGGCATCGGGCATGATGATCATGTGGTTTTTCGCACCACCAAAGCACTGTGCACGTTTGCCAGTCGCCGTTGCACGCGAGTAGATGTATTGCGCGATTGGGGTGGAGCCAACAAAGGACACGCCCTGAATGATCTCGCTGTCCAGCAGCGTATCGACGGCTTCTTTGTCGCCGTTCACAACCTGAAACACGCCTTTAGGCAGGCCAGCTTCGACAAACAACTCAGCCAACATCAGAGGCACAGAGGGGTCACGCTCGGAGGGTTTCAGAACGACAGAGTTACCACAGGCCAGTGCCGGGCCAACGTGCCACAAAGGCATCATCGCAGGGAAGTTGAATGGCATGATGGAGGCAACAACGCCCAGAGGCTGGCGCATGGAATACATGTCAATGCCGGGGCCTGCGTCGTCTGTATAGTCGCCTTTGAGCATCTGAGGCGCGCCGATGCAGAATTCGATGACCTCAAGGCCACGCTGCAAATCGCCCTTGGCGTCTGGGATGGTTTTACCATGTTCGCGGCTTAGGGCCTCTGCGAGCTTGTCCATGTCACGGTTCATCAGGCCGACCATCGCCATCATAACGCGACCGCGCTTTTGTGGATTGGTTGCGCCCCAAGCGACTTGTGCCGCAGCAGCATCTTCGATGGCTGCGTTGGTTTCTGCAACGCTGGCCATTGGGCATTTTGCCTGAACTTCGCCAGTTGCGGGATTGAAAACATCGTCAAAACGCCCGGATGTGCCTTTGACATGTGCGCCGTTGATATAGTGTGTCAGCTCTTGCATGAAGTCCTCCATCAGATGTGCAGCCGGATTTGTTGCCGGATTAGCGCGACTTTAGGCTTGCAAAAATATATGTAAAAGCCCCAAGTTTACAAAAGAGTTTTGCATTTTTGCAAAATGAACCGATGAGAGGCGTGCAAATGAATCTGCAATGGGATGATTTGAAGATATTTCTGGCGGTGGCGCGGGCAGAAAGCCTGTCTGCTGCGGGTAAGCGATTGCGGGTTGATCCGGCCACGGTGGGGAGACGTGTTGGGCGCCTTGAGACGGTTGTGGGCGCTTCTTTGTTTGCCAAATCTCCAACGGGATATGCGTTAACCGACGCGGGTCAGCGATTGATGGGGCCAGCCATCAGGGCAGAGCAGGCAATGGCCGAGGCCGCAGAGGAAATGGCGGGCACATCCGGGGGGCTGACGGGGCAGATCAGGGTAGGGGCACCTGACGGGTCTGCCAATTTCCTGTTGCCACAGGTCTGCGCGCGGATTGCGGAACAGAACCCCGATTTGGAAATCCAGATTGTTGCCTTGCCGCGGGTCTTTAGCCTGTCAAAACGCGAAGCGGATCTGGTGATTTCGGTCAGCCCACCAACAGCAGGGCGGCGGCTGACTGTGCAAAAGATCAGCGACTATAAGCTGCACCTTGCGGCCTCTGAGGAATATTTAGCGCAGCACCCCCCGGTGACCTGCTTGGCAGATCTGAAGCATCACCGGATGATCGGCTATATTCAGGATCTGATTTTCGACAAGGAGCTGGATTATCTTAGCGAGACGGGCGTGCAAAAGGTAAATCTCTCATCTAATTCGGTTTCGGTGCAGATCAATTGGGTGCGTCAGGGCGGGGGAATTGGCATCGTGCATGATTTTGCGATTCCCTTTGTCGGGGGATTGCGCAAAATTTTGACCAACGAGATCAGCCTGACACGCGGGTTCTATCTTGTGCGTCACGCGGATGATCGACGATTGGAACGGATGAATCGATTTTCCGAAGCATTGTGCCAAGGGTTGCGAAATGAGGTGACTCGGTTGGAATCGTTGACTTGACAAGACTCCTTTGTGCAGCAACCTTAAGTATATGACGTTCAAATACAGGAGGTATCGTTATGCTGGTTCATCAGATTCTCAAATCCAAGGGAAGCGCGGGTGTTATGACGGTCAAACCTGGAACATTGGTATCTGATGCGGCAAAGATACTTGCAGAAAAACGCATCGGGACGGTGTTGGTGTCAAAGGACGGCGAAACCGCTGACGGGATTCTGTCCGAGCGCGATATTGTGCGCGAATTGGCCCTAAGGGGCGCAGCATGCCTGACTTGCATGGTTGATGACTATATGACCTCCAAGCTGGTTACATGTACGCGCGGAGATGATGCCACCGAAGTGCTGGAAAAGATGACAGCAGGGCGGTTCCGCCACATGCCTGTATTAGAAGACGGCAAGCTGGTCGGTCTGATCACGCTAGGTGATGTGGTCAAGGCGCGTTTAAGCGAATTGGCGATGGAAAAAGATGCCCTAGAAGGCATGATTATGGGGCACTGAGGCGGTTTAACCTTGGTGCGGGGCCTGATCTCTATCTGATCTGCGGAAATCAGGGGCCTTTGCAGGGCAAAAGAAGGCGGCAGAAATGCCGTTTTCCAAGACCCGTAAGACTACCTATGCGACAGAGAGTCTCTTGCAATCCGTGGCGCAATATAGTTGCGTGCGCGTAAATTAATGCGATTTGTCCTGAGACCGTTTGGTTGGGGGATGAACTGCCTGAACGCGGAGACCCTCGATGCGCATAGGTCTATATCCTGGTACGTTTGACCCCATAACATTGGGACATATTGATATTATCCGTAGGGCTTCGGTTTTGGTGGATAAGCTGGTGATTGGTGTTGCGATCAATCGCGATAAGGGGCCGTTGTTTCCATTGGAAGAGCGGGTTGCAATGATCGAGGCGGAATGCGCGACACTGTCACGCGAGACCGGTATCGAGATCGTGGCACATCCCTTTGAGAACCTGCTGATTGATTGTGCGCTTGACGTGGGCGCGCAGATCATTCTGCGTGGATTGCGCGCGGTCACAGATTTTGAATATGAATATCAGATGGTTGGCATGAACCGTGTGTTGAATGCCGATATTGAGGCAGTGTTTTTGATGGCGGATGCCAATCATCAGGCGATCGCGTCAAAGCTGGTCAAGGAAATCGCGCGTTTAGGTGGGGATGTGAGCAAGTTTGTGACGCCTCCCGTGGAGCGTGCTTTGAAAGAGCGGCTAAATCAGGCCTGAATTCTTTTAGAGATGTTATGAGAGTTTGCCCCGTCGGATGCCTCCGGCGGGGATATTTTTTGCTCAGAAGAAGGTGGCGGATATTTTAGTGGGCAATAAAAAGGCGGCCCTAGGTGGCCGCCTTTGGTATTTTGGTTTTGCCGATTGTTCAGAGCAGGGCTTTGACTTTGGCTGCAACATGTTCTGCTGTGATGCCGAATTTTTCAAAGAGCTGAGGCGCGGGTGCTGAGGCACCAAAGCTATCCATGCCGACGAAGTCAGCCTTGGTGTCGCGGCCACGCTCCCCCAGAAGCCATTGATCCCAGCCTTGGCGCACGCCAGCCTCGATTGCGACGCGCACGGGACCACCTGGCAGGACGCGTTTGCGGTAGGCGTCGTCTTGTTCGGCAAATAATTCCATGCAGGGCATAGAGACAACACGGGTACCGATGCCTTCGGCCTGAAGGATATCGCGGGCGGCCAAGGCCACTTCGATCTCAGAGCCGGAGGCCATCAGGATTGCCTGACGTTTGCCCTCTGCGTCAGTCAAAACATAGCCGCCCTGGGCGACAAGGTTTTTGGTTTTATGCTCGGTGCGCACAGTGGGCAGGTTTTGGCGGGTCAAGGCCATCACAGCAGGCGTTTTCGTCGAGGTAACTGCAAGCTCCCATGCCTCGGCTGTTTCGACAGTGTCGGCGGGGCGGAACACATGGGTGTTGGGCGTCGCACGGCAGATGGCGAGGTGTTCAACCGGTTGGTGGGTCGGACCGTCTTCGCCAACGCCGATGGAATCATGCGTCATGACAAACACTGTGGGGATTTTCATCAAGGCAGCAAGGCGCATCGCAGGGCGCGCATAATCGGTGAAGCAAAAGAAGGTGCCGCTGTAGGGGCGGATGCCACCGTGCAACGCCATGCCGTTCATAGCCGCAGCCATACCGTGCTCGCGGATACCCCAATAGACGTAGCGGCCTTTGCGGTTGTCCACATCGAACATGCCCAGATCACCGGTTTTGGTGTTGTTTGAACCCGTCAGATCAGCGGAGCCGCCGACGGTTTCGGTCATGATCGGGTTGATCACCTCAAGTGCCATTTCGCTGGATTTACGCGTGGCGACCTTGGGTTGACCTTCGGAGATGGATTTTTTCAGGGCTTTGATCGCGGCAGACAGCTTTTTCGGGGCTTCTAGCGCATAGGCACGGGTGAATTGCGCCTGTTTCTGCTCTGAAAGTGTGGCAAAGCGTGCCTCCCATTCGGTGCGCTCGGCGGCACCACGGGCGCCGATGGCTTCCCATTGGGATTTCACATCTGCTGGCACCTCAAACGGGCCGTATGTCCAGCCATAGGCCGCTTTGGCAGCTTTCATCTGGTCGGCATCTGTTAGCGCGCCGTGACCTTTGGAGGTGTCTTGGGCGGCATGACCCAGAGCGATATGGGTTTTGCAGGCGATCATTGACGGTTTGGATGATTTTTTCGCAGCAGTCAGGGCAGCATTGATGGCCTCGGGGTCGTGACCGTCGATTTCCTGAACATGCCAGCCGGATGCCTTGAAGCGGGCAACCTGATCGGTGCGGTCAGACAGATCAACAGTGCCGTCGATGGTGATGTTGTTGTTATCCCACAGCACAACCAGTTTGGACAATTCATGGCGCCCTGCAAGGCCGAGGGCCTCCTGGCTGATGCCCTCCATCAGGCAACCATCACCGGCGATGACATAGGTGTGGTGATCGACAACTTTCTTGCCGTATTGCGCGCGCTGAATTTCTTCGGCCATGGCGAAACCAACGGCATTGGCAATGCCCTGACCCAAGGGGCCAGTGGTGGTCTCAACCGCGTCAATCAGGAAGTTTTCGGGATGGCCAGCAGTCAGCGCACCCATTTGGCGGAAATTGCGCACCTGATCCAAGGTGACCTGCGCGTCGCCAACAAGGTGAAGCAGCGAATAGATCAGCATAGAGCCGTGACCCGCAGACAGGATGAACCGGTCGCGGTCAGGCCATTGCGGGTTGGCCGCGTCAAATTTCAGATGATGTTCAAACAGAACCGTGGCAACGTCGGCCATGCCCATTGGCATGCCTGAGTGACCAGAGTTTGCAGCGGCAACGGCATCCAGCGTCAAGGCGCGAATGGCGGCGGCTTTCATCCAGTGGTCGGGGTTCTTAGCTTTGAGAGCGGCGATGTCCACGGAAGGCTTCCTTATGTTGGGGCGCGAGGTGTTTTCCTGCTCAATAGCAGCCTTTGAAGCAAGATCAAGCGTGTGGGGCAAGTGCTTGATGTCAAAGGGGGCGCATTTTGTTTGCCCATTAGGTAAACTCGGATGAAACCGTTAGGGAACCGATTCGCGATTTGGGATGTCAAAGGGCGAAATGGGACAAGATAGAACGAGAGGGATGAGGCCGATGAGTGAGATCAGCGATCTTGAAAGCAGAATCACCTCTGCGATGGACCGTATCGGGCGTGGGTTGGAAAACCTACAGGCCGGTGGACAGGATGACAGCGCAGATGAGCTGGCGCAATTGCGTGCCGCACTTGAGGAGGAAAAAACCGTGAGTGCGCAGCTTGAAGAGCGTATTCGGGGGCTGCGCGAAAAACAAGATGCAGAGCTGGCAGCGGTGCAGCAAAGCGGTGTTGCCCAGCGTCAGGCCACCAAAGAGTTGGATGATCGGTTGCAACGCGTAACCCGCACAAATCAACAGCTGCGCGAAAACAACCGTGCCCTGCGCGAGGCCAACCAACAGGCTGTTGGGGAACCGCATTTGATCAACAAATCCATGTTGGCAGAGCTAGAGGCATTGCGCGCCTCACGCGAAGTGGATCAGGCCGAGATTGGCGCGATGATCGCGACATTGCGGCCTTTGGTTGCTGCGCCGGATGAGGCCGGGTCCGATGCTGGTACTGATGAGGCAAAAAGTGCTGAGATCAGCATGGGAGACGCATAATGCCAGAAGTGCATATTCATATTGGCGGTCGTACGTTTGAAGTCGCGTGTCAGGAAGGCGAGGAGCATTATCTGCATTCCGCAGCCAAGATGCTGGACGAAGAGGCGCAGGTTTTGGCCAGCCAGACCGGGCGCATTCCTGAAACGCGTATGTTGTTGATGGCGGGTTTGATGCTGGCGGATAAAACCGCGGGTCTTGAGGATCGTGTGCGTGCCGCTGAGGCAAAACTGTCTGAGCAAGAAAACGAGCTAGAACAGTGGCGCAATGCACCTGCACCGGAGCCTGAAAAGGTCGAAGTGCCCGTGGTGCCCGCAGAGGTTACTGACACTTTGGCGGAACTAGCCGCGCGTGCGGAGTCTTTGGCGGCTACGGTTGAGGAAAAAACCGCAGGATGACCCCGTGTTTTGCGTTAACCGCGTCCGGTAAGGCGCTGTAATAGCGTTCTTTTCGGACGTTTTGTTAGGGCGTATTTGCCGTTAACATTATCCTCAAATACGCCATCCAACCCGCTGGTAAGACCTGTCAGAATACGGTTCAACGCAGGCTCTGCCGGATCCAGTGGTGTCCATCCGGCAAAGACGGTTGCGGGATCGGTTGACGAGATAACATCGCCCTCGCCAATTTCCAACCGACGGGTGCAATTGCGCAATTTGTCGGTGATCTGAGGGGGAAAACCCTGATCACGCAGATAGGCGGCCTGCTCAATGGCTTCCTCTGCTACGTAATCGTCATTATTCAATTGGATTAGAAAAGTAGCCGGAGACGTGATGCGTAATTGCGGGACAATTGTATCGTCCATCTGCCACTCTGCGCGCTCAACAGTGCAATTCAGCGGGCCGCTAAGCCGCTTGGCAAGCAGATCCAAAGACACGGTACGAGAACCTGGGCTGTACCAGATTCTCGCTGTTTGCATCGACATTTACGGATTAACCGTTGGCTTCGCGAATTTTGTTCGCTGCATCTTTGTCGTAGGTGACACTGTTGTCTTCGAACATGGTGTCCAGTTCGCCTGACAGGGTCATTTCTGTGATGATGTCACAGCCGCCAACAAATTCGCCTTTGATGTATAGCTGCGGAATGGTGGGCCAATCAGAAAAGTCCTTGATACCAGAGCGAATTTCCTCATCCGCAAGCACATTTACATCGGTATATTCAACACCCATGTAGTTCAGAACCCCGGCAACACGCGAGGAAAAGCCACACTGCGGCATGTCCTTGGTGCCCTTCATGAAAAGCACTACGTCGCTGGCTTTGACGGTTTCGGCGATACGTGTATTTGCGTCGCTCATATCATTCATCCTTGTCATCATCTTCGCGATCCTCATGGATCTGCGGGTAAATTTGCGGGCGTGGCGGTCGTCTTATTCCGGTGCTTTTGTGGTAAGGCCCAAAGCGTGGAGTTCGCCGTTAGAGCCATCCATCTTGCCTTTGAGGGCGGCAAATACGGCGCGCTGTTGCTGGACGCGGTTCTTACCACGAAAGCTTTCGTCGATGACCATGGCAGACATATGCACGCCGTCACTGCCAGCGACCTGAATTTCTGCATCAGGAAAGGTCTCGCGCAGAAGCTCCTCGATCTCATGTGCTTGCATTGGCATTGGGCTGTCCTTTTGGGTCTTTGAAACTAAAACTAGGGCTGATCGGATAGCTGTTCAAGGGGCCGCGTTATGTGCGACCCTAATAAGGCCCGCGATTGTGGCGCAGGCCCCTTGTTTATGTCACGCAATCGCCTGTTCAAAGCTGCTGCGAAAGATTGCAGACAGCTCTTCTAGCGGGGCCTCGGCGTTGCCAATGCGCACATCAGATCCGGTGAAACGACCCACAGAGGTGACGCTGACCCCTGCCTGACCAGCGGCGATCATCAATGCCTCTGCTTGGTCAAAGTTACAGGCCACGAGATAGCGCGCCTGATCCTCACCAAACAGGGTAGGTGTGTCGCCCGCATCAAGGGTGATGCCAACGCCCGCATTTTCAGCCATTTCAAAGGCCGCAAGCGCAAGGCCACCATCAGACAAATCTGTGCAAGCCTTGATCATGTCACGGTTGTTACGGATGAATTCGCCATTTGCCTTTTCTGCGGCCAGATCAACATGGGGCGCATCGCCATCTTCGCGATTAAACACTTCAGCTAATAGGGCAGACTGACCTAGATGGCCGATGGTTTCCCCGATCAACAGGGCAACGTGACCTTCGCGCACATCCCCAATAATAGGTTCCTCATCCGCGGTAATCAGACCAACGGCCCCAATGGTGGGCGTCGGTAGAATGCCCGTGCCATCAGTTTCATTGTACAGGCTGACGTTGCCGGAAACGATGGGCATATCAAGGGCAGAAACGGCCTCGCTGATACCTTTGATCGCGCCAACAAACTGACCCATGATTTCGGGTTTCTCTGGGTTGCCAAAGTTCATGTTGTCGGTCGATGCCAACGGTTTTGCGCCAATAGCGGTCAAGTTGCGATAGGCCTCTGCCACCGCTTGTTTACCGCCTTCATATGGGTTGGCTTTGACATAGCGCGGGGTAACATCGCTGGTAAAGGCGAGCTGCTTGCCGGTGCCATGTACGCGGATCAAGCCAGAACCATTGCCGGGGCCACGCGATGTGTCGGCCATGACCATGCTGTCATATTGCTCATATACCCATTGTTTTGCGCAATAATTGGGCGATGAAATCAGCGCCTTTAGGCCATCAATCGGATCAATTGTGGGCACATCGGCATCTGTCAGCGGCTCAACCGCCGGAGTTTCGACCCATGGGCGATCATATTCAGGGGCAGATCCAGAAAGCGTTGCCAGCGGTAGATCGGCCTTCACCTCACCGTTATGCATGACAAGGAACCGGTCCTCGGCCATGGTTTCCCCGACGATGGCAAAATCCAGATCCCATTTTTCAAAGACAGCGCGCGCTTCGGCCTCTTTTTCGGGCTTAAGAACCATCAACATGCGCTCCTGAGATTCTGATAGCATCATCTCATAGGCGGTCATGTTATCCTCACGCTGAGGAACATTTTCCAAATGCAAGGTGACGCCAAGGCCGCCCTTGTCACCCATTTCAACAGCAGAGCAGGTCAGGCCAGCTGCACCCATATCTTGGATGGAAATCACAGCACCTGTTTGCATCAGCTCAAGCGTGGCCTCCATCAGGCGTTTTTCGGTGAAAGGGTCACCAACCTGAACTGTGGGGCGTTTTTCCTCGATAGTGTCATCAAATTCAGCGGAGGCCATGGTCGCCCCGCCGACGCCGTCACGGCCGGTTTTTGCGCCCAGATAGACCACAGGCATGCCCACACCAGAGGCGGCAGAATAGAAAATACTGTCGGTATTTGCGATGCCCGCAGCAAATGCATTCACCAAACAGTTGCCATTATAGGCCGAATGAAAACGCACTTCGCCGCCCACGGTTGGTACACCAAAACAGTTGCCATAGCCGCCGACACCCTCAACAACACCGTTAACCAATTGGCGCGTCTTAGGGTGCGAAGTTTCTCCGAACGAGAGTGAATTCATCGCCGCAACCGGGCGCGCGCCCATGGTGAACACATCGCGCAAAATGCCACCAACACCTGTGGCCGCCCCTTGATAGGGCTCAATATATGAAGGGTGGTTGTGGCTTTCCATCTTGAACACCCCAGCCTGCCCATCGCCGCTATCAACGCTGCCGGCATTTTCTCCGGGGCCGCAGATCACTTGTGGGCCTTCGGTCGGCAAAGTGCGCAACCATTTCTTGGAGGACTTATAAGAGCAATGCTCATTCCACATCGCGGAAAAAATACCCAGCTCTGTAAAGGAGGGGTCGCGGCCGATTATCTCAAGGATGCGGGCGTATTCGTCGGGTTTTAATCCGTGGGCTGCGATCAGATCTTCGGTGATGGCCGGTTCTTGCATGGTCTAAAGATTCCCCAAGGCTGCGTTGAGTGTCTCTTACGGCAAAGTTTCAAAAGGGGGAAGTCCAGACTGTCAAGATCATGCAGACAAGGGGTCGCACAAAGATGATTCTGCCGCCCCCGGCTTCTTTTGAGCAAAAATATCCCGGGGAGGCTTGAAGCGCGACAGCGCTTCAAGATGGGGCAGCGCCCCTCTTTCTTGTCTGCTTCCCTGTCAGCACCGCCAACCTGAACTTGCGGGTCAATCCTGCGGATAGGTTTCGCCGCGAAACCATGCACCCCCTGGTTTCGCGGCGAAACCTGAGGACCACTTTAGTTTCCGGGTTTATCTTTGGCGGGCAGTTGATCTGCCAATTGATCCTGTGCTGCCTGCGAGGCAGCGGCGGCGATGGCTGCCTTATCTGCCTCCGTCAGCTCTTCTGGATGATCCATTCCCGGCAGCGCGACGCGCACCTCACGACGGGCGAAATCAATGCCATTTGCCGCGAATTGTGCTTTGACCTGATTATAAATCTCTTTGCGGATCATGAATTGCTTGCCGGGCTTCGCCATGAATTTACCGCGCATCACCATGCCAACATCATCAATTTCAAACACGCCTTGTGATTTGAATGGCTGCAAAAAGTCATCCTTAAATATTTCGTTCTCCAACATTTCGGCACCGATCTTTTTAAAGACCTTTTTGACCTTGTTGGGGTCGGTATCAAAGGGAACTGTGAATTTCAGTTTCATGATCACCCAATCGCGCGAATAATTCGTCAGTTTGGGAATTTCACCATAGGGGATGGTATGCACCGGGCCACGGTGATGGCGCAGCTGCATAGAGCGAATAGAGATTTTCTCAACCGTGCCCATGGTGCCATCAACCGACACATATTCACCGGTGCGAAAGGCGTCATCAATTAGGAAAAACACACCTGACACCACATCAGTCACCAGTTTTTGGGCACCGAATCCGATGGCCAAACCGACGATCCCAGCACCAGCCAACAAGGGGGTGGTATCAACGCCAAGGTTCGCCAAGGCCAGCAGGCCGAAAATGATCAGAATAGCCGCCCGCGCCGAGGCTAAAACCAAGGGCAACACCGTCGAAAGCCGAGAGCCACCAGCCCCGCCACCATCGCCGCCAATCTCTTGTTCTTCGGGATCAACACCAAGGGCTGTCTGCTCTGCTGCGAGTTTACGATTCACCCAAAGCGACACAAACTCCCAAACCAAATAGCCCGCCGCCAGAATGATCAAAAACTCCACAAGCCGCCCGGCAAAAGCAGCGCCGACGTTTTGGGCCGCAAGATTGGATAGATCAATGTGCCATGCATCGGCGATGGTTAGGATGATCAGAGACACCATAACAACGCGCCCAATGCGAATATAGCTGCGTTTGGTGGCATAATAGGCGCGCTCTGCAATGGGGCCTTCGCCCTGAATCGGGGGCACAAGATGGCGCACCAATCCGCGAATAGATGTATCAATTGCGGGCATCATAAGCATGAGGAACATCGTCACATAATGTGGACCCTCAAACAGCAGTTCAAACTGGCCAAATCCGGCCAGAACCTCAACTAAAACCCATGTAGCGGCCACAACACCGATCGAAAAATAGGGGTAGGCGCGGGCGATACGCTCATCGAACCAGGTCACATCCGGGTCTGAACCGCGCATCATATCCACAAGCGCCGCACGGCCCTGCCACGCGATTCCGATGATATATAGATGAATACCTAAGTTGAACCAAAACCCAAGGCGGGTTTCGCCCTGCGCGATTCCATTGGATGCATTAAAGGGGACAATGAAAACTGAAAACCCTACGAGAAAAAACAGGAACATCTGCTGTTTGTGCCAGCGCTTGGCCCACATATCACTGACATTAATCAACCGGATTGCGGGGCGATTTGGTGCAAGGATAAACCGTGAAAACGCAGCACTAAACCGGGGAGGCAAAACCAGTGTGGTCAAAAACAGGCTCGCACTGGCCAATAGAAAGGGGTCAAGTAACATCGGCATGATGGTGAAAATGATCCCAAAGAACAGCAGGAGGCCAAAAATTTCAGTCAGAAAGCGGCGAAACAGAAACCGTAAAGTGCTGCGCAGGCTGTCTGGATCAATCATATTCGCCGCCGCGTCATGCCATTTATGCGTAAGACGCTGGGCGAGTTTTTCCACGACGAGCGCGATACCAACCGCAAAGATCATCGCGGCAAACATGCGTAAAACGCCCGCACCTGTATGGCGCTCGATAAAGGTGCTGATCGCGCGGGGTTGGGCGCTGATCAGGACGGGGAGTTTCGCAACGGCCTGATAGATCGAGGTATAGACGACGTTGGCTGCTTGGGTCGCTACATCTGCAAGTTTGGTAGCATCGTGATTCGCGGCTTCCTCTTCTGCGACGGCATCCAAGCGTTGCAGAAGGAATTTACGCACATCCTGATCTGACATCGTGGAGACAAGCTCCCGGACGGTTTCCGGCGTTAAGGGGTCGGGCAGGGTTGGGGGTGCATCTGTGGTGCTGACGACCGTTGATGGAAGTGCTTGCGCCATTGCCTCATTGGCAGTGCCAAAGGACAGGGCAATAATTGCAGCAATCAGAAAAATAAGGCGATTCATTTGGTCTCTCCTTAACACCGCAAAACGGGCGACGCATTTCAAACCCGTTTACGCCAGTCACGCGCATTGGCAAAGGGGGCAAAAAAAAAGGCCGAGCAATAAGCTCGGCCGAAGTCCAACAGGGAGGTATGAAGAAAATGAGCGTTTAAGCAATCATCGTCTTCGAGGCTTGATTTAGGGCCCAGTGCTGAGTCGTTCAAGAGAATTAACACTGCCTTAACGGTATGCCCGATATGCGCTAATTGCATAGCTCACTTTTTGCCCTGATCTCTCAATAGTTTACGGTGCAAAATGATCTCTTCTTGAACAAAGTCACGGAAGGCCGCGATGCGTTGTGAATGGCGCAATTCCTCTGGATAGGCTAGGAAAACAGGGACTTCGACAGATTCCACATCGGGTAAGACGCGTTCAAGCTTGGAAGATTCATCGACGATATAGTCGGGCAAAACGCCGATACCCAAATCATGAATGACGGCCTGCAAAACACCAAAGTAATTGTTCACCGTCAAAAGCGAAGAAACATTATGCGATAGCAATTGCTGGACCAAAGACGCGCTGGCGCCGACCTGTGCGGATTTCGTGTTTTGACAGATCAGACGGTGATCGCTCAGATCCTCGGGTTTGAGGGGTATGCCGCGCTGTTTGATGTAGCCGGGGGATGCATATAGGCGCATGCGCACGCTCATCAGGCGTTTGCGGATCAGGTCGGCCTGACTTGGTTCTTTCATGCGGATGGCAACGTCAGCCTCGCGCATGGGGAGATCGAGCACGCGTTCCTCTAGCATGAGGTCGATTTTCAAATCCGGATAGCGTTCATATAGTTTGGGCAGGCGCGGCGCGAGCCATAGTGTGCCAAAGCCAATCGTCGTGGTGACACGCAATTCGCCAAACACCTCATCCTCGCTGTCACGAATTCGGGCGGCGGCGGCATCAAGGCGTTTGATCATGGCGCTGGTGGCGTCAAACAGCAATTCGCCCTGTTCGGTTAGAATCAGGCCGCGGGCGTGACGGTGAAACAGCGTGGTGTGAAGGCTCTCTTCTAGGGCGCGCACCTGACGGCTGACCGCGGATTGTGACAAATGCAGCGTATCACCCGCATGGGTGAGGCTGCCCGCATCGGCAACTGCATGAAAGATTCTAAGCTTATCCCAGTCCATTTCGTAACTTTCGCTATGTTGGGTATCTAATAGTTGAAATTGGTAAACAACAAAAGCTGGTGACGTAAGGTTTTATCAGGTGTGACCCAAATATTGCCTTGATGGGTCATACATTGTGACCTAATGTTGATGTATACTCATGTAATCGAGCTGCGGGAGCGACACAAGATGAGCATCCAAAAAGTTTCACTGAACGACAAGTTTGACCTCGAGAAAACGCAGGTGCTGCTGAATGGCACGCAGGCGTTGGTTCGGTTGATGTTGACCCAAAAGGCGCGCGATGAGGCTGCTGGGCTGAATACTGCGGGCTATGTGACCGGGTATCGGGGATCTCCTCTTGGGGCGGTGGATAGCGTGATGGGCAAGGCGCAACCGCAACTAGAGGCGTCGGATGTGTTGTTTCAGTCGGGATTGAACGAAGATCTTGCAGCGACACAGCTTTGGGGTGCTCAGCAGGCGGAACTCCGGGGTGAGGGCAAATTCGACGGTGTTTTCGGGCTGTGGTACGGCAAGGGGCCGGGGGTTGACCGCACGGGTGATGTAATGCGCCATGCCAATATGGCGGGCACGTCGCCAAATGGCGGTGTGCTGATGGCGATGGGCGACGATCATACCGGCGAAAGCTCTACCGTGTTGCACCAATCTGAATGGGCGCTTGTGGATGCCTATATGCCAATTGTATCGCCCGCAGGCGTGCAGGAAGTCATTGATTACGGGGTGTACGGGATCGCGTTGTCGCGGTTTGCAGGGTTGTGGGTCGGTCTGAAGACGATGAAAGACACGATCGAGGCGACCTCGGTGATTGATGGGGATATTAATCGCGTCAAGATCGTAACGCCGGAATTTGACATGCCCGAGGGGGGGGTGAACATCCGGTTGATCGACACGCCGCATGCCCAAGAGATGCGGATGATTGATTACAAACGCTTTGCCGCGGAGGCGTTTTCCCATGCCAATAAGATGGACAAACGTATCTGGGGAAAACCCGGTGCCAAGATTGGGTTTGCGGCGGCTGGTAAGAACTGGCTTGACCTTGTGCATGCCCTGTCATTGCTGGGCATTGATGAGGATGAGGCGACCCGTCTGGGGCTAACTACATATAAGATCGCGCAGACCTTTCCGCTGGATATGAAGGGATTTCATGATTGGGCCGAGGGGCTAGACCTGATTGTTATCGTTGAAGAAAAACGCAAACTAATCGAGGTGCAGGTCAAAGAGGCCCTGTTTGATGATCGCAAGGGACGCCGGGTGTATGGTTGGCACAAAGGCGGCGGTGCGGGATCTATGCATGGGGAGGAATTGTTCCCGACGCGCGGGGCGCTTGACCCGATTATGATTGCCGAAAAACTGGGGGCGATTTTGGTTGAGGAAGGGCGCGCCACTGACGGTGTCAGGGCCGGGCTTGCAGCATTGGCCGAGGCGCAGCGCGCAGATAATGCCGAAGATATCGCGACCCGAATTCCACATTTCTGCTCGGGCTGTCCGCATAACTCATCAACGCGTATCCCCGAGGGTAGCCGTGCCTATGCGGGCATCGGGTGCCATTACATGGTGCAATGGATGGACCGCGAGACCACCGGATTCACCCATATGGGTGGTGAGGGAGCCAACTGGATTGGCGAAGCCCCGTTCTCAACCCGCGATCACGTGTTTCAGAATATTGGCGATGGCACCTATAACCATTCCGGTGTTCAGGCCATTCGTGCTGCCTTGGCTGCGGGCACCAATATCACCTACAAAGTGCTGTATAATGATGCGGTCGCCATGACGGGTGGTCAGGCCAATGATGGCAATTTAGATGCCCCCAAAATCGTCGCTGAGTTGAGTGCGATGGGGGTCAAAGACCTTGTTGTTGTCTATGATGAAAAGGAAGATGTTGACCCTATGGCCTTTGCCAGTGGGGTGACGTTACATGAACGTTCAGAGTTGATGGATGTTCAGAAAAGATTAAGCGAAGTCAAAGGTGTGTCTGCCATAGTTTATGTGCAAACATGTGCCGCAGAAAAACGTCGCCGCCGTAAACGCGGGCTGTTCCCTGATCCTGACAAGCGGGTTTTCATCAATAAGGATGTCTGCGAGGGATGCGGCGATTGCGGGGTGCAATCCAACTGTGTGTCGATTGTGCCAACTGAAACAGAATTGGGCCGAAAGCGCGCGATTGATCAATCAAGTTGCAACAAAGATTTTAGCTGTGTGAACGGGTTCTGCCCCTCGTTTGTAACCGTAGAGGGCGCAACAATTCGCAAGGAAGCAACGGCCTCATTGGAATTGCCTGACATGCCGATGCCTGAGATCAAACAGATCAAAGGCACGCATAATGTGGTGATCACGGGTGTTGGTGGCACGGGTGTTGTGACCATTGGTGCGGTGTTGGCGCAGGCTGCACAGATTGATGGCAAGGCCGCAGGCATGATGGAAATGGCCGGCTTGGCGCAAAAGGGCGGTGCGGTGCATATCCATTGTCGTTTGGAAGAATCTCCTGCTGGTCTCAGTGCTATACGGGTCGCGACGGGCGAATGTGACGCGCTAATTGGTGGTGATCTGGTGGTGAGTGCTGGGGCGAAAACCCTTGGGCTGACAAGTTCGGGGCGCACCGGAGCAGTGGTGAATAGCCATGAAATTATCACCGGTGAATTCACGCGTGACACGGAATTCCGTATTCCTGGGGATCGTTTGACCTTGGCCTTGCATGCGCGTTTGCGCGATGATGTGGCGCTGTTTAATGCAAGCGAGTTGTCTCGGGTGGTGATGGGCGATTCCATCTATTCAAACATGATGATCTTTGGGGCAGCGTGGCAAAAGGGGCTAATTCCGATCAGCCACACAGCCATCTGTGATGCGATCACCCTGAATGGAGCTGCGGTGGAGCGTAATTTGCGGGCCTTTGAAATTGGTCGCTGGGCTGTGTTGTTCCCGGAAGATGCTGCCAAACTGTCCACATCAAATGTGGTGGCTTTGCCTAAAACGCTGGATGAAAAAATCGCCTTTCGGGCGGATCATTTGGTGAAATACCAAGGTAAAGGTCTGGCAAAGCGATATCGCAAGCTGGTGGATGGTATTTCAGACGCGCGGCTGAAAGAGGCGGTCGCCCTCGGATATCATAAGCTGTTGGCATATAAGGATGAATACGAGGTGGCGCGTCTGCATCTTGAAACGCGTGCCATGGCTGAGGCGCAGTTTGAAGGTGATTTTGAGATGAAATTCCACCTTGCCCCGCCGATCCTGTCCAAAATGGGGGCCAATGGGCGCCCGCAGAAACGTGAGTTTGGCGGGTGGATGCTGCGGGTCTTTGGCGTACTGGCCAAGATGAAACGGCTGCGTGGCACGCCTTTGGATGTGTTTGGGCGCACCAGTGAGCGGCGCATGGAGCGTGCGTTGATCAAACAGTATGAGACGGACATGCGGACCATTCTTAAGGATAATAGCATCAGTGATGCGGCCATTGCTTTGGCGGAATTACCGCAGCAAATTCGGGGGTTTGGCCCGGTAAAGGCGCAGAATGAGGCCAAATCGGCCAAGCGCCGTGAGGAACTGTTGATGGCGTTGAGCGCAGGGGAAAACATCCCGCATGCAGCGCAATAAGCGCACCTTTGTGGCGGTCAATATCGCGGTCAATCCAGATTGATCGCGCCGACTTGAAAAGGATACCAGAGGTCTCATGGACTTTCTGAACCAAGAAACCTATGCTTTGTCTCCAACACTAGGGGCAATCTTCCCTATGACGTTGAATTTGAACAAAAACACCGGGCTTAAATGGCCCCATATGAGGCGAAAACCATGGCAGTGGGTATCTTTGACAGTGGCTTGGGCGGGTTGACCGTTTGGGAAGCCGTACACAATCGCCTGCCGGACGTGCCGATCGCCTATATGGCCGATAGCGCACATGCGCCTTACGGGGTGCGTACCGCCGATGATATCTATGATTTGACCACAAAATCGGTTGAACGGCTGTGGGATGCGGGCTGTGATTTGGTGATTTTGGCCTGCAACACGGCCTCTGCTGCGGCGCTGCGGCGGATGCAAGAAAGCTGGATTCCGCCAGAAAAACGGGTACTTGGCGTATTTGTTCCGCTGATTGAGGCCATGACCGAACGCCAATGGGGTGACAATAGCCCACCGCGCGAGGTGGCCGTGAATGAAGTGGCGTTATTTGCCACGCCTGCCACGGTTTCAAGCCGGGCATTTCAACGCGAGCTGGCCTTTCGGGCCGTGGGTGTGGATGTCGAAGCACAGGCTTGTGGCGGTGTTGTGGATGCGATTGAGGACGGGGATATGATACTGGCCGAGGCCTTGGTGCGCAGCCATGTCGATGCTTTGAAACGCAAAATGCCCCATCCCAAGGCCGCCATTCTTGGCTGCACGCATTACCCGTTGATGGCCAAAACCTTTCAGGAAGCGCTGGGGGAGGACGTCAAAGTTTATTCGCAGGCTAATCTTGTTGCCGAGAGCCTTTCAGACTATTTGATGAGACATCCGAATATGTATGGGCCGGGAGAAGAGAGCATGTTCCTGACGACAGGGGACGCGAAGAAAGTGTCTGACAGAGCCACGCAGTTTTTGCGACGACGGATTGATTTCGTTGCGGCCTAGGGGCTGCTGACTGGGGCGCGAGTTTTGTACAAAACGTACAAAACACCCCCTCGTTTTGTACAAAATGCCGCATTGCAGCGCCTGCTGCGCGGTGACACAAATTTCTGACAGAAAGATAGGTCTGACATGACCCATAAAATCGCAATTCTTGGCGCCAGCGGATATACTGGTGCAGAGCTGGTTCGGCTGATCGCCACCCATCCCAACATGGAGATTGTCGCCCTTGGTGCCAACTCCAAGGCGGGGCAAAGCATGGCGGCGGTATTTCCGCATTTGCGCCATCTGAATTTGCCCGATCTGGTGACGATTGATCAGATTGATTTTGACGCCGTGGATTTGGTGTTTTGCGGATTGCCGCATGCGACCAGCCAAAAGGTGATCCGCGATCTACCCAAATCGGTCAAGATCGTCGATCTAAGTGCGGATTTCCGGCTGCGCGATCCTGAGGAATACGCCAAGTGGTATGGCGGGCAGCATGATGCGTTGGAGTGTCAGGCGGAGGCGGTTTACGGGCTGACCGAATTTTACCGTGAGGACATTCGCGGTGCCCGGCTGGTGGCGGGCACGGGGTGCAACGCCGCAACCGGGCAATTTGCGCTGCGTCCTTTGATCGAGGCGGGGGTGATCGATTTGGATCAGATCATCCTTGACCTGAAATGCGGGGTGTCTGGTGCGGGTCGCGCGCTGAAGGAAAATCTGCTGCATGCGGAGCTGAGCGAGGGGTTTCATGCCTATGCTCTGGGGGGAACGCACCGGCATTTGGGTGAGTTTGACCAAGAATTCAGCGCCATTGCCGGACGGCCCGTAAAAGTACAGTTCACGCCACATCTGGTGCCTGCAAACCGGGGTATCCTGGCGACGGTTTACGTGCAGGGCGATGCGGCGGAAATTCATGCGACCCTAGCTGGTGCCTATGGTGAGGAGCCGTTTGTTGAGGTGCTGCCGTTTGGCGATGCGCCCAGCACGCGCCATGTGCGTGGATCGAATTTCTGCCATATCGGCGTGGTTGCGGACCGGATTGAGGGGCGGGCCATTGTGGTCGCTGCTCTTGATAACCTGACCAAAGGATCCAGCGGTCAGGCGATCCAAAATGCCAACCTTATGCTAGGGGAAGATGAAACTGCTGGCCTGATGCTGGCTCCTTGTTTTCCCTAAACGCGATAACACAGACGGGATGTAGAAGATGAAAAACCTCAAAAAGCAGCGGCGCATTCAGGTTATTCTGATGGCCGTTGTGGCGCTTGCGGTGTCAACCGGGTTGATCGGCTATGCGATGCGTGACGGCATCAATTTCTTTCGCTCGCCCAGTCAGGTGATGGAAACCCCGCCGCCAGCGAATGAGGTGTTTCGCATTGGCGGGTTGGTTGAAGAAGGGACTTTGGTGCGCGGGCAAGGCAAGGCTGTGCTGTTTTCTGTGACCGATACGGGGGCCTCGGTGCCTGTTAGTTTCACCGGTGTTTTGCCTGATCTGTTTGAAGAAGGACAGGGCATGGTTGGCACCGGAAGTTACATTAACGGTGTCTTTGAAGCCACTGAAATACTTGCGAAACACGATGAAAAATACATGCCCAAAGAAGTTGTGGATGCTCTGAAAGAACAGGGCGTTTATGTTGAGCCAGAAAGCTGATCTAACGGCTGTTTCTGGGCGGGTATCGCACGGGCATAGGTGTTTTAGGTAACTGCGGGATGTAGGTCACACTGCATCCCGTATCGAGTCTAAGCGTTGACGCCATCATGTCGATCTGACACATCATGTGAACACTTCAACCGGAGAGGCCCAAATGAAGGTCATTATCTGCGGGGCCGGTCAGGTCGGCTGGCAAATCGCGCGACATCTGTCGGGTGAAAACAACGATGTTACTGTTGTGGACAACAACCCCGAACTGGTGCGCCGCGCAACGGATACGCTAGACGTTCAGGGGATCGCAGGCTTTGCGAGCTATCCTGATATTCTGGACCGGGCAGGGGCGCGGGATGCGGATATGATTATCGCCGCAACCCATTCCGACGAGGTCAATATGGTGACCTGTCAGGTGGCGCATTCGGTTTTCGCCATACCGCGCAAAATCGCGCGATTGCGCAGCCAATCCTATCTGGACGCGATTTATTCGGATTTGTATCGCCGGGATCACATGCCGATTGACGTGGTGATCAGCCCCGAGCGCGAGGTGGCTGAGGCCGCATTGAAACGTCTGGCAGCACCTTCTGCATTTGATACCGAAACCTTTTTAGAGGGTAGGGTTCAGATGCTGGGCGTCGTTCTGGATGAGGGGTGCCCGGTGGTGAACACGCCGTTGCGGCAATTGTCCGACCTGTTTTCCACCCTAAGTGCGGTGGTGGTCGGGGTGCGCCGCGAGGGCACGCTGTTTGCGCCAGACCCTGGGGATCAACTGTTCATCGGCGATGAGATTTATATTTTCACGGCGGTCGAGGATATCTCTCGTACGATGGAAGTATTTGGTAAGGTTGAGAAAAAACAGGATCGCATCATTATTATCGGTGGCGGAACCGTTGGGTTGATGGTGGCGCAACAGCTAGAGGCGCGCGTCAACCGTGTTCGCACAAGGGTGATTGAGCGGGACCGCAAGGTTGCAGAACATGCCGCGGATGCGCTGGAGCGCACGATTGTATTGCACGGGGATGGTTTGGATTCCGCATTGCTGGCGGAGGCCTCTATTGAGCGCTCGGATGCGCTGCTGGCGGTGACGGATGACGACAAAACCAATTTGCTGGCCGCTGTGCGTGCCAAATCCAAGGGCTGCCCGATGACCATCGCCTTGGTCAATGATCCGACGCTGGTGCCCTTGATGAACCCCTTGGGGATTGATGCCTATATTAACCCGCGCGCCACAACGGTAAGCTCGATTTTACGCCATGTGCGCCATGGCCGGGTGCGCGAAGTCTATTCCATTGGGGATGCGGAGGCGGAGATCATCGAGGCGGAGGTTTTATCGACCTCCCCCATCGCCGGGCAACAGGTGCGCGACATTGCCTTTCCCGAAGGTGTATTGATTGGCGCGATCAAAAAGGGCGAGGATGTCATCCGCCCCAAAGGTGCCACACGTATTGAAGAGGGGGATGTGATCGCCATATTCTCCATCGCTGAGGACGTGCCAGAGGTTGAACGCCTGTTGCAGGTGTCCATAGATTTCTTCTGATCCTATGGAGAAAGCGACAACACTTAGATTACCGCTGTTTATGCTGATCGCCGGGATATTTGGCCTGTCGATGCTGGTGCCAGCGATCTATGCGTTGTC